>JAIXXZ010000068.1 GCA_027490465.1 Oxalobacteraceae bacterium | reverse complement strand
TGTGCAGGATCAGGCGACCCGTTGGATGTGGCACTACAATCACGAACGCCCGAACATGGCCTTGGGCGGTATCACCCCCAATCAGCGGCTGGCCATGGCCGCTTAACGCTACTTCAGGCATCCGTTAAAAATGGGGGGATTACCCCATTATCTAACTTAAAACGGCATTGCCAGTGTTGACTGTCAGGTCTTCGGAAAAGCCGAATACGACCCTCGCAGATAGTTCGGTGTCGCTGATTTGTTTTAGCAATTGATGGCGGAAATAACTGAGTCAGCTTCACATATTTTGTAAGCAGATTTTTGCTTGCGATTTTGCAGGGAATATTTTTTTTGGACGACCAGTTTCAAAAGTCCCTGCAGCTGCTAATTCTCGTATCAGCTCATCTTGTAGTTGCTACGCAAAGCCACGCTCCTCCTGCACTTGAATGTCGCAATCCCTGTGAATTAAGCGAACATTAGCGTCCGTGTAGCCAAGATGCGCGACTTCACGATCTAACACAGCAAGATAACCACGCTCAGGTAGAGGATTTTTACAGATAGCACAAATGCCACCTTGTTCAATCATCTTGCGCTGTTTGAGTTTTTTTCGCTCATAAGGCGTGGATTTCTCATCGTATCCAAGATTTTTGACGATACGCCGTCGCAAGTGATGTAGTACAAGCGTGTCGCCACCTGATCGGTCTCGCAATTGGGTGCGTATTTGCTGCAATACTTCATCTGCCCACACTGCATTTTCGTAGCTGAGATTTTTAGGTTTTCTCATTGGTTGGCCTGTGATAATTACAGGAATTATATTAGCTGACTCCAAACCGAAGCTACGAAAGATGCGTTTATTGAACTGGCAAGCGTCCCGTTACTGGATGCTTGAAGTCGATGGATAATTTGAAGGATTAAGCACGGTCACGCAGCCCCACCTATTAACGGACTAAACAAGCACAAGGTCTTTCCTTCCCATAGCCACAATCGGCCCAGTTAGAAAAAGCTATATAGATAGTGGAAAATCGAGAACTGGCCTGCCCAACAGGAGTCGAACCTGTGACCTACGGCTTAGAAGACCTTGGGGCCCTGTGACTTTCGTTGAGTATCTTGCTTAAAAAAATTCCGGACTGTAGTGAGCGCAAGCCGGGATCCGGGGACTTTATTAGTGCGCCAACATCAGCCAGACCGGCAGCGTGACAATCGACAGCAGCGTACCCGCCGAAATCAGAAAAGCCACCAGCGGTGCATTACCGCCCATGCGGGCCGCCAGCACATAGGCACTGGAGGCAGTGGGTAGGGCGCAAAACATCACCGCGATTTGCAGCTGCAACGGCGGTAGCTCAAACCAGCGGCCGAGCGAGAGCGCAATTGCGGGCAGTGCGATCAATTTCACGCCGATGAAATAAGCGCTGATGCCGCGTGCCTGCGACAGCGCGTTCAGTTTCAGACCAGCGCCCACCATGATCAGCCCGAGCGCAATCGAGGCGCTGCCCATGCGTGATAGCGTTGTTGCGATTACGTCAGGCAGGCTGCCACCGGCGAGATTGAACAAGGTGCCGCTGGCGGTGGCGACCAGCAGGGGGTTTTTTACAATCTCGGGTAGCAGGGAGCGATTGCTGCCGTGGGCGAGTGCGTGCACGGCGGCGGTATTACAGAGTGGCACAGCAAAGCCGATGATCAGCGCCATCAGTGATGTACCGGCTTCGCCGGCCAGCCGGAAGGCGATGGCCAGCGCGATGTAGGAATTGAAGCGGAAAGCGGTTTGCACGCCCGACTCGAAGATCATGGGTCCGGGCCGGAACAGGGGTTTGGCCAGCCAGCCCAATACGATGCCACTGGCTACCGCGATCAGTGCGACCTGCAGAAGCTTGCCGGTCGTATGAAAATCCAGCGGCGTCCGAGCCGTGGAAACGAAGAGCAGTGCGGGGAAAAGGATGAAATACACCAGCTTTTCCAATCCGGTCCAGAAGCCATCTCCCCAGTCTGTCAGGCGAATCAGGACGAAACCAATCAGGATCAGCGTGAAATCGGGTACCAGGAGGGAGAGAATATTCATTATTTTTATCGCATCCGGACCCGGATCTTACGATATTCCCTGTAATTGACTGCAGATTGGCCGATGAGAGGCAGGTTGTCATCCTGCCGCTGAGCAGACACAATACGCGCCGAGACCAGAATAAAGAGTCCCTATGCTTGATAGCGACTCCAAGAAACGCCAAAACCCCCTGATCCGCCGGAGACCCCATGAAACGCTGCTTTTTGTTCGCTGCATTCACGCTTGTCTGTTTTTTCAATGCGCCCGTATTGGCCGATGCGCCTATCGTCATCAAATTCAGCCACGTCGTCGCCAAAGACACGCCCAAAGGCAAAGCCGCTGAAAAATTCAAGGCGCTCGCGGAAGCGGCCACCAAAGGTCGGGTAAAAATTGAGCTTTATCCGAACAGCACACTGTACAAAGACAAAGAAGAACTGGAAGCGCTGCAGTTGGGCGCCGTGCAGATGCTGGCACCCTCGCTGGCCAAGTTCGGTCCTTTGGGTGTGAAGGAGTTCGAGCTTTTTGATCTGCCATTCATTTTCAATGACAAGCAGGCGCTGTACCGTGTCACGCAAGGGCCGATCGGTCAGGACATGCTGAAGAAACTGGAAAGCAAAGGCATACGCGGTCTGGCGTATTGGGATAATGGTTTCAAGATGATGACCTCGAATCGTCCGATGCGTGTGCCCGCCGACATGAAGGGTTTGAAGCTGCGTATTCAGTCATCCAAGGTGCTGGATGAACAGATGCGTGCCTTGGGTGCGAATCCGCAGGTGATGGCATTCTCCGAGGTTTATCAGGCGATGCAGACCGGTGTGGTGGACGGTAGTGAAAATCCACCATCAAATATCTTCACGCAAAAAATGCACGAGGTGCAAAAGCATCTGACTGTGACGAATCATGGCTACATCGGTTATGCAGTCATCGTGAATAAAAAATTCTGGGACAAACTGCCTGCCGACATACGTACCCAGCTGGAGGCCGCGATGAAGGAGGCAACCGATTATGCAAACAACATCGCGCAGCAGGAAAATGATCAGGCGCTGGAGAATATTCGCAAGTCGGGCAAGACCGTGATCTATGTGCCTACGGATGCCGAGCGCGCTGAATGGCGTAAGGTGCTGGTGCCTGTGCACAAGGCTATGGAGGAGCGTATTGGCAAGGAACTGATCGCTTCTGTTAACAAAGCTACGGCTGCGAAGTAAGCTTGCACTGTTTGTGTCTGCTCGTTCAGTGCGTATGCAAATCTGAATTTGAGTTGTCTGCATAAGCTATGAAGTGAGCGAATGTACTTAGGTAAAGCAACGACGCTGGATCCCGGATTCCGCCGGGAGCGAGTGGGGAATTCGGATCGCATGCGATCCGCCTACGCAGCAGTCATCACATGCAGGTGAGCGAGTGGGGAATTCGGATCGCATGCGATCCGCCTACGCAGCAGTCATCACATGCAGGTGATGACCGTTGAAGAGCTGTCAGCCCCAACTACGTCATCCCGGCGCAGGCCGGGAACCAGCGTCTTTCGTATTGTCTACGACGAGTTTGATAATGACAAAAAATAAGCTATTCAAGACGCCGTTGCACCCACCGATGAAATGCCCCCTATGAAAATCCTCGATCATCTCGAAGAGTGGTTCATCGCAGCCCTGATGGGCGCTGCAACACTGATCATTTTTATCGCGGTGTTGCATCGCTACGCCTCGGGCTTGGCTATCCCCGGGTTGCAGGACTGGCTGCTGCAAATGAATACCAGCTGGGCGCAAGAGCTGACGATCTATCTGTTTGTCTGGATGGCGAAGTTCGGTGCCGCTTATGGTGTTCGCACCGGTATTCATGTGGGCGTGGATGTGCTGGTGAATCGACTGGATGAGCGCAATCGTCGCGGTTTCATCTTGTTCGGCCTGCTGGCGGGCGCAGTTTTTACCGGCATTATTGCCAGTCTGGGTGCCGATTTCGTTTACGAACTCTCTGATACTTCCAGCACTTCCGAAGTGCTCGAGCTGCCAATCTGGATCGTATATTTGGCGATTCCCCTGGGTTCTGCCTTGATGTGTTTTCGTTTCCTTCAGGTTGCCTGGCGTTTCGCACGCGGTGGTGAATTGCCGGTCCATGACCATGCCCATGTCGAAGGCCTCACCGAAGATGCTGTGGAGGGTCGCCAGTGAACGCACTCTTCATCTTTGTTTTGCTGGTCGTGCTGATGCTGACCGGGATGCCGATTTCGATCGCGCTGGGTCTGACGGTACTGAGTTTTCTGTTCACGATGACCGATGTGCCGGTGCAGGCCGTGGCACTCAAACTTTTTACTGGTATTGAAAAGTTTGAAATCATGGCCATACCCTTCTTCATCCTCGCGGGAAATTTCCTCACGCATGGGGGTGTGGCACGACGCATGATCGAGTTCGCGACCTCCATGGTAGGTCACTGGCATGGTGGGCTGGCCTTGTCCGGCGTGCTGGCTTGTGCGTTGTTTGCAGCGGTGTCAGGTTCGTCGCCAGCGACCGTGGTGGCGATCGGCTCGATACTCTTGCCGGCGATGCTGAAGCAGGGTTATCCGAAATCATTTGGCGCCGGGGTGGTCACGACATCCGGCGCACTCGGCATTCTGATACCGCCATCGATTGTGATGGTGATGTATTCGGTGTCGACCAACACATCGGTGGGCAAGTTATTTATGGCGGGTGTCATACCCGGTCTCTTGCTGGCGTTTTTGCTGGGCCTGACCACCTGGGTGCTGGCGCGTAAAAAAAACTATCCTCGTTTGCCACGCGCGAATGTCGCCGATCGCTGGCGTGCATTCCAGCGCAGTGTCTGGGGCTTGCTGCTGATCGTGGTGGTGATCGGTGGTATCTACAGCGGCATGTTTACCCCGACCGAGGCAGCAGCTGTGTCGGCAGTGTATGCGTTTCTGATCGCTGTCTTTGTCTATAAAGACCTGAGTTTGCGACAGGTGCCGAAAGTCTTGCTCGACTCTGCGGCGATGTCCGCCATGCTGCTCTATATCATCACCAATGCCGTACTGTTCTCTTTCCTCATGACCAGCGAGGGTATTCCGCAGGCAATGGCCAGCGGCATCATGGACATGGGGCTGGGCATGGTCGGTTTTCTGCTGGTCGTGAACTTGTTGTTACTGTTGGCCGGTAATGTGATGGAGCCCTCATCCATCGTGCTGATCATGGCGCCCATACTGTTCCCGGTCGCGATAGCGCTGGGCGTGGATCCTGTTCACTTTGGCATCATCATGGTGGTCAATATGGAAATTGGTATGTGCCATCCACCTGTAGGCCTGAATTTGTATGTGGCCTCAGGCATCACGAAGATGGGCATCACTGAGCTGACGATCGCCGTATTGCCGTGGCTGATGACCATGATAGGTTTCCTATTGCTAATCACTTATGTGCCGCAAATTTCGCTGTGGCTGCCGCGACTGGTTTTTGGCAGCTAATCACTGGTAGCGGATTGAGAAAATAACCATGAAGGCGTTTGCTACTGATATTTTTTCTGCGATCGTGCCTGCACCGTTTGGTGCGATTGGCATACGGAGCACCGGAGACGTGTTGCACGAACTGACGTATCTGCCGCCGCAGTACAAGACAAAGACCGCGACGGACAAGCTATCGAAAAAAGTAGCGACCCAGGTCGCGGCCTATCTGAAAAATCCCGATTACGTGTTTGATCTCGATTTGCCCGAAGTCGGCACCGACCATCAGCGCAAGGTATGGTCCGTCATCAATGCGATCCCACGCGGCATGGTGCTCACCTATGGCGAGGTCGCGCACAAGATACGTTCTGCGCCGCGCGCGGTCGGACAGGCTTGTGGTGCCAATTGGTACCCACTGATCATTCCCTGTCATCGTGTGACTGCGGCCGGAGGTATTGGCGGTTTTGCGCGGCATGATGGTGGCTTTCATCAGGGCGTCAAACGCTGGCTGCTGCGCCACGAACAGGTGCCGGGCTTCTGATGAAGACGGCAGCATCGACTGCGGAGCGTGCGGGGCAAGCGGCTGCTGACGAGTTCTGCGATGCGCTCTGGCTGGAAGATGGTTTGTCAAAAAACACGCTCGAAGCTTACAAGCGCGATTTGCTGTTGTTTGCCGACTGGCTGATGACGGAGCGATCAAAAACTTTGTACGAAGCCACAGACGCGGACTTGAACGCCTACTTCGCATTCAAGCATGCGGGTAGCAAGGCCAGTTCGGCCAATCGTCGGCTGGCGGTATTGCGACGGTTTTATCAGTTCGCGCTGCGCAGCCATCGTGTCAGCGCAGATCCCTGTCTTCGACTGCACTCAGCAAAGCAGCCGCCACGATTTCCCAAGACGCTCTCTGAACAACACGTCGAGGCTTTGCTGGCCGCTCCCGATGTACATACGGCGCTCGGTCTGCGTGACAGAACGATGCTTGAGCTGATGTACGCCAGCGGCTTGCGGGTATCGGAGCTGGTGCTGCTCAAGAGTGTCGAGGTGGGCATGAATGAAGGTGTGCTGCGTGTGACGGGCAAGGGCAACAAGACGCGGCTGGTGCCCTTCGGTGAAGAGGCACGTGCATGGATAGAGCGCTATCTGCGCGATGCGCGCAGCCAGATTCTGGGCGGCAAAGTGAATGATGCGCTCTTCGTCACCGCGCTGGGTGGACCCATGACCCGACAAATGTTCTGGACGCTGATTAAAAAATACGCGCTGCAGGCGAGCGTGAATGCACCGCTGTCCCCGCATACGTTGCGTCATGCCTTCGCAACGCATTTGCTCAATCATGGCGCTGACTTGCGTGTGGTTCAGCTATTGCTGGGTCATGCGGATATATCGACCACGCAAATTTATACGCATGTTGCGCGCGAGCGCCTCAAGAAAATCCATGCGCAGCATCATCCGCGAGGCTGATGAGTCAACTATTGCATAATGGCGAATCTTCAATGACGGGAATAGCATGAACACGGCGACAATGAACATGATTCTGTTTGCAATGGGCGCTTATCTGATGGGTTCGGTGTCCTTTGCGATTGTGGTCAGCAAACTATTCCGTCTCGAAGATCCGCGTACCTATGGTTCGCAAAATCCCGGCGCTACCAATGTGCTCAGAACCGGCAATAAACTCGCCGCTGT
>JAIXXZ010000067.1 GCA_027490465.1 Oxalobacteraceae bacterium | reverse complement strand
GAAGCCTGAGACGTATGATGCGGTGGTGGCGATCTTCATTCAGTTCGCTGCCCCTGATGCGCGCGCCAGGCTGTTCACACACATGAAGTCCGTGTTGAAACCCAATGGCCTGATCCTGCTGCAGGGCTATACACCGAAACAGTTGGAGTACAAAACCGGTGGCCCGCCGAACCTCGATCACTTGTACACGGAAGCACTTCTGCGCGAAGAATTCAGCGACATGAGCATCGTCGATTTGCAGGCCTATGAAAGCGTGCTTACCGAAGGCACGCAGCACAGTGGTCGCTCTGCACTGATCGGCATGGTCGCACGCAACACCGCAGGCAGCAGCGTTTAGTAGGCGTGACCTTCTCATGGAGAAGGTCAACGACTTCAAGAGCGTATGAGAGCCTTACACGATCCGCAAGGAGCAGACAAAGCGAGAGGTATTTTGCTGAGAAATCTCAGCCTTGAGATGACTTCCCGCGCATCCCCAGCCTATTCAGCAATGCACGATCTTCTTCGACTTCCGGATTACCAGTGACCAGTAATTTGTCGCCATAGAAAATCGAGTTCGCACCCGCCAGGTAGCACAGTGTCTGCACACCCTCGCCCAGCTGACGACGACCTGCAGACAAGCGAACACGGGCCTTGGGCATGGTGATACGCGCCACGGCAATCGTGCGCACGAATTCCAGCGGATCGAGTGCCTCTTGATCTGCCAGTGGCGTACCTTCGACGGCAACGAGATGATTGATCGGTACTGACTCGGGATAGGGATTGAGATTGGCGAGCTGCGAAATCAAGCCCGCGCGCTGCTGACGTGATTCACCCATACCAACGATGCCACCGCAACAGACTTTCAGTCCGGCCTGACGTACATGACCCAAGGTATCGAGACGATCCTGATAATCACGGGTGGTAATGATGTCGCCGTAAAACTCAGGTGCAGTATCCAGATTGTGGTTGTAGTAGTCGAGGCCCGCAGTCTTCAGACGTTCTGCTTGTTCTTCTTTGAGCATACCGAGCGTTGCGCAAGTTTCCAGGCCGAGTGCTTTCACGGCTTTGACCATGTCTTCCACGGCATCGAGATCACGGTCTTTCGGTGAGCGCCATGCGGCACCCATGCAAAACCGTGTGGCGCCACTGTCTTTTGCCGCCTGCGCTGCGGCCACGACTTCTTCGACCGGCATCATCTTTTGTGCAGTGACACCAGTGTCATAGCGTGCGGCTTGCGGGCAATAGCCGCAATCTTCGGGACAGCCGCCGGTCTTGATCGACAAGAGCGTGGCCAGCTCGACTTCATTGGCATCAAAATTTGCGCGGTGCACTTGCTGCGCTTGCCACATCAAATCATTGAAAGGCAGCTCAAACAGCGCAGCGACTTCAGCGACAGGCCATATCTCGTTAGCTGCAGCGGTAGCCGCGACTTTTTTAGCAGCGGTATGGAAGGCGATCGTTTGCGATGACATGCAGGTCTTTCAGAAAATGAACAACAAAATCAGATGCAAAACTTACGTGCAAAATTCAGGCACAAAATTCATACGAAAAAATCAGCGGCTGGATTCAGCCGGCACGACCCCGGTCCAGCGGAAATCAAGGTAATGCGCCGCCGCAGCTGCCGATGCTTGCGCCATGAAGGGCACCCTACCGATCAGCGGCGCGGACAGTCTAGAACGCAACGCATCGATATTGCCCTGCTGATGCGGCATCGCCGGATCGATCTGATTTGCCACCCATCCGGCCAGCCTCAGACCACGCGCAGCAAGCGCTTCGGCGGTCAGCAGCGCGTGATTAAGACAGCCCAAGCGCAGACCGACCACGAGGATAACATCAAGCTGCAGCTTTTTCGCGAGGTCGGCCGTATCAAAATCGTCCGTCAGCGGCACCCGAAAACCACCCACGCCCTCCACTACCACCGCCTCGGCCTGAGACGTGAGCTGCTCGTAGGAGTCCAGCAAACGCTGCGGTTCAATGGCGATTTGCTCGAGTTCGGCAGCGATATGCGGTGCTGCCGGCTCGCGCAGGAGGTAAGGCACCACCAGCTCGCGCGGCACCGACAGACTGGAGGCGCCCTCCAGCGCTGCCACATCATCGTTATACAAACCACCGTCGCGCATCTCGGCGCCGGCCGCCAGTGGTTTCATGCCGACGGTTTTCAGGCCGGCTTGCGAGAGCCCGTGCAACAGCGCCGACGATATCAAGGTCTTGCCTACACCGGTGTCTGTGCCGGTCACGAAACAGGCGAACTTCAAACTCATAACTTCTCTATCTCACAAATTGTGTTGGCCAACTGCGTTATCTGCGCACTCTCATGCGCCGCAGACAGCGTGATGCGCAGCCGCGCCGTATCCTTTGCTACCGTGGGCGGCCGGATGGCAGCGACCCACAGCCCCTGTGCACGCAAGGATTCGCCTGCATCCAGCGTGGGCTGGTTTGCACCAATCAAAATCGCCTGTATCGGCGTCTCCGAAGGAAGCAAATGCCAGCGTTTCAGCTTCAGTGCCTTGTGAAATTGTTCGATGTGGGCCTTTAACTTCTGACGACGAGCATTGCCATCAGATCCGCTGATGATCTCCAGACTGGTCAGCAATGCGTGAGCGATGGCCGGTGGTGTCGCCGTGGTGTAAATATAAGTACGTGCACGCTGCACCAGCCATTCAATCACGGTGGCATGGGCCGCAACAAAAGCACCCGACACACCTGCAGCCTTGCCCAATGTGCCGATGTACACCAGCTGCGGTGAGCGCAATCCAAAATGCTGCAAGACGCCCGCACCCTGCTCGCCGAGCACACCAAAACCATGAGCATCATCAACCACCAGCCAGGCCTGATGACGTTCACACAAGGCCAGCAGTTCGGGCAGAGGCGCTATCGCACCCTCCATACTGAACACACTATCCGTCACCACCAGCTTGGTGCTGGCCGTACTGGCGGCGAGCAGACGATCGAGTGCAGCCAAATCATCGCGGGTGTAGATCGTCACGCGCGCACGCGAGAGCCGCGCACCATCAATCAGCGACGCATGATTCAGTGCTTCGGAAAAAATGTCAGCGTCTTTTCCGGCAAGCGCCGTCAGAACGGCCAGATTGGCCATGTAACCGGTGGAGAAAAACAAAGCCCGTGGCTGGATCAGATGCGGTGCCTGCATGTCGGCCAGTCGGGCCTCCAGCTGCGCATGAGCAACAGAGTGCCCGCTGATCAGGTGTGATGCGCCACTGCCCGCGCCATATCGCAATGCGCCCTCGCGCAGTGCTTCGATGACCCGTGGGTCGGCGGCAAGACCTAAATAATCATTACTGCAAAACGCGGTGAGCGGCTCGCCATCGACAATCAGTGAAGGCGCGGTGGGTGTCTGCACCTCGCGCAATTGTCGGCGCAGTTGTTGGTCGGACAAAGAAGCCAGCTGATCTTCAATTTGCCCGAGCAGCGAAAACTCAGGAGGCATTCGGTGCATCCGTGAGCCACGCAGGTTTGCGTTTGTTCAGAAAAGCCTGCACACCCTCACGTCCCTGCTCGGATACGCGAATCTGCGCGATCCGGCGCACGGTTTCAGTGACAAGTTCCGGCTCGATGGTTTCGCCCGAGACATCACGCAACAGACGTTTGGCTTCATGGATGGCATTTGGACTGCAGGCCAGCAGCGCATGCGTAATCTTGTCGATCTCATGATCAAGCTGATCCTCAGCCACTACCTCATGCACGAGACCAATACGCCGCGCCTCTTGTGCATCGAAACGCTCGGCAGTGAGAAAGTAGCGACGCGATGCGCGCTCGCCAATGGCGCGAATGACGTAAGGTGAAATGGTCGCTGGAATCAGACCCAGACGCACTTCCGACAAACAAAATCCTGCTGCATCGACCGCCAGCGCCATATCGCAAGCCGCCACCAGTCCCATGCCACCCGCATAGCAATCACCCTGTACACGCGCTATCGTGGGCTTGTTGCATGCATAAATTACTTGCATCATCTCGGCCAGCGCCTGGGCATCGGCAAAGTTTTCTTCTTCGCTGTAACTGGCCATTTTTTTCATCCAGTTCAGATCGGCACCTGCACAAAATGCAGTACCGCGCGCTGCAAGAATGATCACACGTACATCGCGATCCTTGTCCAGCACCCGAAATGCTTGCGTGATTTCAGCGATGGAAGTTTCATTGAACGCATTGCGTACATCGGGCCGGTTCAACCAGATGGTGGCGCGTGGTCCTTGTTGAATGATTTCCAGAGTGTGATACGTCATGATTTTTCAGCACCGGGGGACTTGGGCTTGATCATCTCTTCGATTTTCTCAAAACGCAAGCGCTTGCGATCTGGCTCCACAGCAGTCAGCGGTGCAACTTCGTGCATGTTTTGCCGGCAACGTATCGCCAGCTGCTGATATTCGAGTGTACCTTTGTATTTCCATTCAATTTCTTCGTCAGACAAAGTGCGCACCACACGCGCCGGCATGCCCATGACCAGACTTTTCGGCGGTACCTGCATGCCTGTTTTGACGAAGGACATGGCGGCAACGATGGAGGCCTCGCCAATCACCGCACCATCCATGACCACCGAGTTCATGCCTACCAGCGCATTGCGTCCGATGCGGGCACCATGAATCACCGCGCCATGGCCGACATGACCATCCACCTCAATCACGGTGTCGCTGCCCGGAAATCCATGCACGACACAGGTGTCTTGCAGATTGGATCCCTGCTCCATGACCAGACGACCAAAATCACCGCGCAGACAGGCCAGTGGCCCGACATAGCAGCCGGGACCGATGATGACGTCACCGATCAAGACAGCCGTGGGGTGAACATAGGCTGTAGGATCAATGACGGGGGTTACGCCATCAATCGCATAGACTTTGGGGCCATTGTTTTGGGGGTCGTTGTTCATTGCCGGGGGCGAATCACGATTTTGCCGGTGACCTTGCGCGAGGCCATGTCAATCAGCGCCTTCGGTGTATTCGCAAGCGCGTAGGCCGCTGAAACATGCGGGCGTATCTTGCCCTCGGCATGCCATTGCATCAGTTCATGCATGGCGGCGTTGTGATGTGCGGGTTCACGGCGCACAAAATCGCCCCAGAACACGCCCACGACGGACGCACCTTTGAGCAAGGGCAGGTTCAGCGGCAGCTTGGGTATCTCGCCGTTCGCAAATCCAATCACCACATAACGACCGCGCCACGCGATGGAGCGAAACGCGGGCTCGGTATAACTGCCACCGACCGGATCGTAGACCACATCAGGACCTTTGCCGCCGGTAGTACGCTTGATCGCTTCGCGCAAATCTTCAGTGCTGTAATTGATCAGTTCATCGGCGCCATGCTGTTTGCAGATCGCCAGCTTCTCATCGGTCGAGGCGGCAGCAATCACACGCGCACCGATGGCCTTGCCGATTTCAATCGCTGCCAGACCGACACCGCCTGCGGCGCCCAGTACCAGCATGGTTTCGCCGGCTTTCAGTTGTGCGCGATCGACCACCGCATGATGCGAAGTACCGTAGGTCAGCGTTAGCGCGGCTGCTGTATCAAAATCCATGGCTTCCGACATGGGAAGTACCGCAGCTTCAGCCACAGCGATCTGCTGCGCGAAAGCACCCTGAGGCACAAAGGCAAACACGCGATCGCCTGTTTTAAATTTCATCACGCCCTCGCCCACGGCACGGACAATGCCGGCCAGCTCATTACCTGGCGTGAAAGGCAGCTCGGGCTTGAACTGGTATTTGTTCTGAATAATCAGTACATCCGGAAAATTCACACCGGCTGCCATGATGTCGATCATGACCTCACCTGCGGCCGGTGTCACTTCGGCTTGTTCTTCGATGACCAGCGTTTCAGGCAGACCCCAGGCTTTGCAGACGACGGCTTTCATAGTGTTCCCGTTTTTTTAAAAGTTATTGTGGATTAATTAAATTTTGGCGCACGCTTTTCAATAAAAGCGCGTATGCCTTCGTGGCCGTCTTCGGTTTCACCAGAGGCAAACATCGAATCGCGCTCCGCATCAAGATGCTGCAATAGCGAATGATGCGATGCTGCGCTGATCAGTGCCTTGATACGCGCCTGCGCCTGCGCAGGACCTTTAGCCAATTGGTGCCCCAAGGCGCGCGCAGCAGAAGCCAGCTCGGCATCCGGATGCACGGCATCCACCAAACCCATGCGCAGACATTCGGCGGAAGAAATCGGCCGATTCGTCAGAAAAATATCTCTCGCCCGCGCCGCACCCGCACGACGTGTCACAAACCACGAGCCGCCTACGTCAGGCGTGAGGCCAATCGCAGAGTAACCACCGCGCAGTTTCATGGATTCGGCAGCCAACACGATATCGCCACACAAACCGAGGCCAATACCACCGCCGCCCACCGCACCGTTAATGGCGCACACCACAGGAATCTCGAGCAGCGATACCAGCCGCAGTGCCGCGTGTACGGGTTCGAGCAAGCCCCGCAGAGTATCGACCAGCGGACGCGAGGTATCGGCAAAGGCATTGACATCGCCGCCCACACAAAACTGTTTGCCATTGGCCGTGATCAGCAAAGCCCGGATGGACTTGTCGCCGGCAACCTGCTCGATCGCTGCAGCAAAGGCCTGCGCCATCGCCAGATCAAGCGCATTGGCGCGTGCGGGATTGTTAAACGTAATGATGGCAAGCGCGTGGTCAATCTCGACCGTGAGCGGGGAGGACATGGCAGACAGCTCCAGGGCAATTCATGAAGGTAGGAAATTCAGAGTCTCCATCCAAAGCCGGCAGCGGCATTGGGATAGCGCCTCCAAGGATGCGGACAAACACCGCGTGCCATTCTAACAAAGGAAATGCGCTGCCCCGCACTCTGCAGGCACTGATTCGCGGGAAGAATTCCCATACGCATTGCAATCGGAAAGCCGTAAGCTTCGACACCGCGAGGGGGCTTGCCTGCTCGCAGAAATAGACGAAGCTGCCTCAAACCACAAAATTACAAAATTAGAAACATAAAATAACAAGATCATGCGTACAACCCCTTCCCCCAAATTTTCACTGATTGCCCTGTCCGTGATGGCGATGTTTGCCGGGACAGCGCTTGCCCAAACGACCGAGGAAAAAACCGCCAATAACAAGGTCGACAAATCGCTGCCGCAAGTCGAGGTGGTGGGTACCTCGCCACTGCCCGGCATCGGCATCGAGAAAGACAAGCTGCCCTACGATGTGCAGACCGTCACGAGTGAGCAGCTGTATCAGTCACAGACACTCAATCTCACCGACTTCATGTCGCGCAATCTGCTGGGTGTGAACATCAATGAAGTTCAGGGCAGCCCGTTTCAGGCAGATATTACGTACCGGGGTTTTCGTCTGTCGGGAATTCTGGGTTCTTCGCAAGGCATGTCGGTCTATCTGGATGGCGTGCGGGTCAATGAACCCTTTGGTGACGTGGTGAACTGGGACATGATTCCTGAAGCCGCAATCGGCAATGTGACGCTGGTACCGGGCTCGAATCCCGTGTATGGCCTCAATACCCTGGGCGGTGCGCTGGCTTTCACCACCAAATCCGGACTGACTGCGCCGGGTGGCGAAGTGAAACTGCAAGCAGGCAGTTTTGGACGGGTGCGCACGGATATCAGCCACGGCAGCAAGGGCAATGATGGTTATCACAGCTTCATTTCTGCGACGGGTTTTCGCGAGGATGGATGGCGGGATTATTCCAGCGGTAATCTGGGCAATGTGTTTGCGAAGATTGGGCGTCAGCAAAATGACAGTAACTGGGATTTAGCGTTACTGGTGGGACGGAGTAGTTTGTTGGGGAATGGGCTTTTACCGAGCTATAGCTTCGGTGAGGATGGTACTGGAGCGGCGACCGCAGGTATGTACGAAACCAATCGCAAGTGGATCTATACCCACCCTGATCGCACCAGAAACGAGTTGCAGCAGCTGACTTTCAATTTTCAGCGGATTTTGGATGGCAATACGGAGTTGGCGGCGAATGCCTACGTTCGAAACAGTAAGCGGAAAACAGTGGGGGGAGATGCAGAGCGGGAAGATGACGGGGCTGGCAACTACGAAAACGAAGCCGTCTTGAACTATACCAATACATCCCAAAACAGTTACGGCACCAGCATTAACCTGACCAAACTAATGGACAAGCACCAGCTGACCACTGGTGCTGCCGTGGATGCAAGCCGGGTGGGCTACGGCTCCAGCCAAGCATCTTGTGATGATCTGGACGCTACGCGCGCACCCGAAGAATGTGGCGCCGCAGCCGTTGAGGCGAGACTCAAAGGTAGAACGACTGCTTTTGGAATATATGCTTCAGACACTTGGACCGTAACAGAAAAAATGTTTTTAACGACGGCTGGTCGCTTCAATCATGCTGTGGTTAACAACAAGCTAAACAACTATGACAGCGGTGTCTCCACCTCTGAGGAATTTACCTATAAAAGTTTTAATCCCTCTGTTGGGTTGACGTACAAAACATCACCAAACGTGTCTGTCTTCGCCAATATCGGCCGCAGCAACCGGGTACCCACCGCAATAGAGTTAGGTTGTGCCGATCCCAATTACCCCTGTCGCTTACCTACTGGATTGCAAGCTGATCCTTACTTAAACCAGGTTATTGCACGCACAATCGAAACAGGTATTCGCTGGGCAATATCGGACGATACTGGAATCAGTGCCTCCATATACAGATCGGACAACAAAAATGATATTTTGTTCAGGCATATCGTAAATTCAGGACAAGGTATGGGCTATTTCGATAATTTCTCAAAAACTCGACGTCAAGGAGTAGATATAGCCGCCTATACATCTATTTCGCAAGTAGCAATGCGCGCTAGTTACAGCTACTTGGATGCGACTTACCAGGATTCGGGCGAGCTTTTCGGTGGTGAGCGAGAAATCGACATTGCTCCAGGTACCAAGATCGCAGGTTTACCCCAACACACCTTCAAACTGAACGCTGATTGGCGTGCAAGCGATAAATTGACCATCGGCGGCACTGTTATCGGGACATCCAGTATTGTCACGCAGGGCAATGAGGATGGAAAGATTGAGGATGACGTGACTTACGATGCCAAAATCAAAGGCTATCAGTTACTAAACCTGCATGCGAACTATGAGGCGCAAAAAGGTCTCGATTACTTCGCCCGAATTAACAACGTCTTTGATACGCGCTTCGAAACCTACGGCATGATGGCACTGAGCATGTTTAACGCTAATGGTGGCCTCATTGATGATTCAGGCGTACCTACGACCACCGGCCCTAACGTCAGCCGCTTCGTCGCCCCCGGCGCACCACGTCACCTGATGATAGGCCTGCGCTACCGCTTCTGATTTTTCTTCATCCCCCCCGCAGTCGTCACCGGGCATGCAGATCACCGCATGCCCGTTTTTTTTACTGCTGCAGACTGAACCTGCAAGCGAAAATCAAACCTCACGCCAACCCATGCCGCTTCGCATACTGATGTAATTCAATCGGCGTATAAACACCCAATTTCTGCCGAATCGAGGATTGATAGTTGGCTACCGTCTTGGTACCCAGATGCAGGCGCTGTCCGATTTCATCGACCGTTTGCCCATTGGCCAGCAAGCGAAATATCTCGAACTCCCGCGGCGCCAATTGCAAATGGGGTGCGCTTTCTTTTTCTGCTTCTGCTACGGCCGAGGCCAGATCATCTGAAATTGGCTTTTCACCACGCATGACCTGATGAATGGCATCGACCATACGTTCGGGCGGCATGCTCTTGGTGAGATAACCGCTCGCTCCCGCGCGCAATGCCTGCAGGGCGAGTGCGGCGTTTTCGTGCATGGTAAACACCAGTACACGTTGCTCGGGATAGCGCTGCAATATCCTGCGCATGCTTTCAAGACCTCCCTGCCCTGGCATGGATAAATCCATGACCACTACATCGGCAGCCGTTTGCGCGAGCATGCCATACGCGAGCTCACCACTATCGGCTTCGCCGACCACTTGCAGTGCAGGATCCAGTTCGAGGTAGCGCTTGTAACCGGCGCGAACGACTGCATGATCATCCACCAGCAGCACACGCACGATGTCAGTTGACATGGGCTACCTCATTGATCATGGCCATGTCCAAGGGGAAGACTGCCTCCAGCAGGACGCCATGCGGCTGTACTGCATGCCATTGCAACTGCCCCTGATTGGCCAGGACGCGTTCACGAATACCAATCAGACCCAAGCCACCGGCAGGTTGCGGGTCATCGGTTGCCATGCCTTTGCCATCATCTGCGACCGTCAGTCGCAGGGCGCGCGCGCTGGCATCAACGGCGACGGCAATATCGACCCGGCTGGCCTCTGCGTGTCGCATTACATTGGTCAGTGCTTCTTGCGCGATGCGATAAATTGCCACTGCCAGCCGCTGCGGAATGGCGATGTTGTCCAGATTGACGTTGAGCCGGCACTCGAGCGCCACGGCACCGCGTGACTGTCGCTGCTTTACCAGATCACGCAAGGCCTGCTCGAGTGCGATGTCATGTTCTTCGTCGCCTTGCAAACCATAGGGACGCAGCTGAGCGAGCAATCCCCGTAATTGCGACAGGATGCTGCTGCTGTTCTCGTACATGGCTTGAGCACATGCTTCCAGGGCGCTCTGGCCGGCAGATCGCTTGAGCAGATACGAAGCATCTACCTGAATGGCGGTGAGCAGCTGTCCGAATTCATCATGCAGTTCATGGGCGAGCTTGCGTCGTTCTTCTTCCTGAACGTCCTGAAGCCGGTGCAAGAGTTCGCGCTGCTTGGCGATCTGATCGGTGAGTGCTGCAGCCAGATGGTTGAGCGCCTGCGCGATCTGGTTGAGTTCCCGCGTGCCCGAGGCGGCGATACGGGTTGCGTAGTCACCAGCCTCGATACGCGCGATACCCGTCAGAATGCCCGACAAGGGCGCGAGCGCCAGACGCAGCGTGCCAGCAATCGCCAGGATCAGCAGCAGCCCCAGCACGGCGAACAATGCCAGTTGCAGCAAGGCGCCGGTGAGTGCTTCGCTGCTTTCAGACTGCGGATTCGGTTCCAGCACCAGGGTGACACTACGGCCATCACTACGCTGCAGCGACAAGGCATAGCTGCTCATCGTGGCATCGCTGACCAAAAAACGATTGAGCATGGCGGGCATTACAGAGGGTGGCTCAGCCGCCGGCTGGGTGAGACGACGGCCGGACTCATCGAGCAAAGCCACATGAAAATGGCGCAAGCGCTCACCCCGATTGAGCGCGTCAATCGCTGCGATTTGCCGGTTCAGTGCATCACTTCCCTGCAACTCGGACAAGGTGGTGATCAGCTGACCGATGCTCTGACTGCTGCGTACTTCGTCTGCGATGTCGTGACGGGCGGCAAACAAGGTGAACAGCGTCACAAGAATCAGCATGAAGAAACCGACTGCAAAAAGTCTGAGCAGGAGTCGGGTAACGAGTTGCATGGCGGCTCCGGAAGAATGGCGAACAAGATGACCTTGTCAATACAAATTGCGTCATCCATTCGTGAAGTTACTTCACGTCAATAAGTGATTCGATTATACGATCAGCGAACGAATATTGACCGGAAAATGCTGTCCAATACGCTGTTCGCCTGACCACCACTGCGGGACTTCCAACCGATGCCGGAACATTTTTCCGGACTGCCCTATCTTCGCGAGACGCTGATTTTTCTTGCGCTGGCCGGCATTCTGATTCCGCTGCTCCAGCGCTTGCGCATCAATCAGATTCTGGGGTTTCTGGCGGTGGGCGTTTTGCTGGGACCGTTCGGGCTGTGGTTGTGGGTCGGTCATTTGCCATGGCTTGAAAACCTGAGCTTCATTCGCATTGAGGGCATGGTGGCGCTGGGTGAACTGGGCGTGCTGTTCCTGATGTTCACCATAGGACTGGAGCTGTCGGCAGAGCGTTTATGGATGCTGCGCCGCTGGGTATTCGGTGCGGGGACGGCACAGGTCCTGTTGTCTGCACTGCTGATTGGCGCAGCGGCACTGATGCTGCACAATGATCTGCCGACCGCGATTGTGCTGGGACTGATGCTGTCGCTGTCTTCCACGGCGGTCGTGATGCAATTGATGACCGACCGGCATAGGCTGGATACGCCCATGGCTCAGGCGAATTTTTCTGTGCTGATGCTGCAAGATCTGGCGGTCGTTCCCATCCTGGTGCTGACGGGTGGACTTGCTCAGGGCAACACCGAACATCTATGGCTCATGCTGATCGCGGTGGGCCTGAAGTCTGCAGGCGTGATCTTGCTTATCTATTTTTTGGGTCGGCGAGTGATACGGCCTTTGTTCAAGGCCCTGGGAAATCAATACCGACACCAGCACCAACCTGCCACTTTTGTCGCGCTGATTTTACTGTGCACACTCGGTATCGCAGGGCTCACCGCTTATGCCGGATTGTCCATGGCGCTGGGTGCCTTTCTTGCCGGCTTGCTGCTGGCCGAAACAGAGTTTCGTCACGAAGTTGAAGTGACTATCGAACCTTTCAAAAGCCTGTTGCTAGGTTTATTTTTCATGTCGGTGGGTATGCAGACAGATGTGCGTGTGGTGATGGTGTCCCCGCTCTGGCTCGCCCTGTGCGTTGCAGGTCTATTCATCCTCAAGGCGGCGGTGATGATGCTGGTCTTGCGTGTGGGTGGAATCACCCCGGGTCGGGCGTTTGAAGGCGGCATGCTGATGGGTCAGGGGGGCGAATTTGCTTTCATCGTGACCAGCTACGCACTTGCCAGCGGGCTTTTCACCAACGCGTTGTCGCAGTTTGTGTTGTTGCTGGTGGGGCTATCGATGTTTGCAACGCCGGTGATGGCGCGCTTGGGTCGCGTGCTCGGCAATGCATGGGAGAAGTCTCACCATTGTGCGCCAGCTGCACTGGACAAAGCCGAGACGGGTGCGCTGTCAGGACACGTGATTATTGTCGGCTTCGGACGCATGGGCCAGCTGCTGGCAGAGATTCTGAATGCACAGGGAGTCCGCTACGTCGCCATCGATATCGATATGCACCAATCGACGCGCAAACATCCACTGGGGGAGCCGGTCTATTTTGGCGATGTCAGCCGCCCAGAGCTGTTACATCGTGTCCATGCAAGTAAATCCGCCGCGATCGTGCTGACCATGGATCATGCGGAGGCGACACTACATGCCACGCATGCTATTCGTCGCGAGTTTGCCGATATTCCCCTGCTCGCTCGGGCGCATGACGAAGATCACGCGTGTGCCTTGCGAGCAGCGGGTGCGACGCAGGTGATGCCCGAAACACTGGCAGCGGGCCTGCAGCTGTCATCTGCCCTTTTGCAGATGATGGGCATGAGCAAAACCCAAGTGAATCATGCCATCCGGCTCGAGCGACACATGCGGCTGGCACGCGTACGAAAATCGAATGGTGATTTTTAGGGTGCCGGTTGCGATGACGCACCTGACCAATGAAAGAGCGGGCAAAATCGATATCACCCTGCGTTTTATCTCATCTCTGAATTTACTTTGTGACATTGAGATTTTCTCGGTGATGCAGACAGCTCAGCACCCGTTACAGATATTTTTTATTACTTCAATAACCCTGTCTGACGGATCTGCACACCTTATGAATCGCTGTTCTGGCGCACCAACGCCAAAATGCGAGCGGTCTAAGCAGAAAATGCAGAATTTTTGAACGCAGCATCAAAGAATCTCAATTGAAGCGATTTTAGATTTGGTGCACACTGTGCGCTGTTAGGGTATTATCTTTTCATGTAGGAAAGTCACCTGAAAGGAAGTACAACTCGTGAGCAAAAAATCCCGTCCAGCGGACATTTACTTGCGCTTTCTGCAACTATCAGAGGCGCTGCGCGATCTGCCGGCATTACCGCCATTAGAGCCTCTTGAGGAGCGAATCTTGTCTCTCATCGCGTTTGCGCGTCAAAAAAAGGAACGTTTGTCGGTCAAGGATTTAATGGGCAAGCGAGAGCTGGGCTCTCCCGCCATGCTGCACGGTCGACTGAAATCCATGCGTGCCAAGGGATGGATATTACTCGCGGAGACCGAGGATGCACGCCGCAAGCAGTTGGAGCTGACACAAGCTGCCCTGCTTCACTTTGACAAGCTTTCCAAGTGTTTACTACAAGCAGCTAAAAAAGCAGGCTAAATCGACGTACTGCAAATAAAACGCACCGGCTCAACATCTGACCCGGTGCGTTTTTTATCCCATTGTGCTATTTACTTGCGCAGCGTGAGGTAGAGTGCCAGCCCAATAATCGCAGGCACACCCAATTCCACCGCAATGACCCACCATTCCATCGCGACCTCTGCAAAAAATATCCGAGGATGATGCCACAAGCCCGTAGATTATCTTTCTTGTCATGCTGAACAAGTCCGCTTGCGCAAGTGCCTGACTATAGGTCTTGCTAATGACCTGGCATACAAGCCATTGGACACCCCGAAAGGGATGACAGTCCCGCTGCTCGCATGCGATAGGAATACTACTCAGCATTCAATTTGGCTGCGCCCGAAAGTGTCATGCTCCGGGACACGGCTTGAATTCCCCATAACTCTTTAATGGAAGTATTTTGCAATCGCATCGTCCATAGGCAAGTACACGTATCCATTCATACAAAAATTGTGTCACAGATATTTTTTGATGAAATGTCTTGTGAAAGATCAAGTCAAGTGTAAATTTGATGCTGAGCAGATGGCTTCGTCGCGATGAAAGCTCTACAGTGGCGGCCATTGTCCAAGAGCTCACAACCATGGAAAATCACGCAATCATACTGGAACAGGCCGTTGTGCAGGTATCAGAGCGCGAAACACGTCTGAAACAGATTGTAGCCAAAGTGCCGGGCCTGCTTTTCCAGATGCGCCAGGGATCAACTGGTCTGATTCAATTTAACTTCCTTTCAGAGGGCTGCGAAAACCTGCTTGGCATTCCACCCGAGGCTCTGTACGCAAACGCACGTCAGCTCTTTGCACAAATTGTTGATGAGGACCGTGAGAGCTGGTCCACGCAGTTACGCCAATCCGCAGAGAAACTGGAGGTGCTCAGCTGGGAGGGTCGCATTCGGATTGATACATGGAAGGACACCAAATGGATCAGTTTGCGTGCCACACCCGAGGATGATGGAGACAATGGGATTCAGTGGACGGGGTTGATGACAAACATCAGCACTAGCAAATTTCATGAGCTTTCACTGCGTCAGTCACGTGCAGAACTCGCGGATCTTTATGTGTACTTGAATCATGAACAAGAAGAAGAGCATGCACATATCCGTCAGACTTTGCATGATGACTTGGGTGGCAATTTGTCGGCACTGAAAATGATGCTGACGCACTTGTGGGAGACAGCGCCTGATCTCAATGAATTCCTGACACAAAAACCCTATATCGAAAAACTCATCAGCCGCTCACTGCGCTCGGTACAGCAAATTGCGACCGAGATTCGTCCAGGCATTCTGGATGCCGGTATCGTGGCTGCGCTCGATTGGCTTGCCACCGACCAGGAAAACCAAACCGGCATTCACTTTGAACTACGCTGTAATGCTGACGAGATTAGGCTGGATCCTTCGCTGGCCACTAATTTGTTCAGGATCGCGCAGGCGGCATGCGCCAATATTCGTGAATACGCTCAGGCCAGCGCTGCCGAAATACATCTTTACGATGGCTGCTCTGAATTACTGATGGAAATCATCGACAACGGCAAAGGCTACGCCGCTTCGGCGCAACCAAACACACCACTGAATTATCGTCTGCGCGAAATACGGGAACGCGTTGCCTTGTCAGGCGGCAGCTTTGCCATAGCATCTCGACCGGGCAAAGGTACTCTGATCAGTCTGCGCGTACCACTGCCGGAAAGACCCCTGATCGATTCATGAGAACGTATTGTCAATCGTACTCATAGCTCATAGCTGTCTTTCTGCCCCGCTAATACCTGCTCGACCAGTTTGCGCGACAAGCTGGGTGCGAGCAATTCAATAAAGGTAAAAACATACCCGCGCAAATAGGCGCCCTCCTTCAGGGCCACGCGTGACAGATTGGTACCGAACAAATGACCCGCAGATATCGCGGTCAGATTGACATCGCGAGCTGCGTTATAGGCCAGACCGGCGATGATGCCTACACCCATACCCAGCTCGACATAGGTCTTGATGACGTCAGCATCAATGGCTTCCAGAACGACATCCGGCTTCAGACCCCGCCGCGCAAAGGCCTGATCGATCTTGTTCCGCCCGGCGAAGGCGGTGTCATACGTAATCAAGGGATAGGCCGCGATGTCTTCCAGGGTCACGCTCTTCTGTCGGGACAGCGGATGATCTGGCTGTGCCACGACCAGATGCTCCCACTGAAAACAGGGCATGGAGACCAGACCATCAATATCGGCGATCGCTTCAGTGGCAATCGCCAGATCGGCCTGACCGTTGAGCACCATCTCGGCGACCTGCCGGGGATTACCCTGGAGCAGAGATAGACGTACCTTGGGAAATTTTTGCGAGAAGGCCTGCACCACAGCGGGCAAGGAGTAACGAGCCTGAGTATGGGTGGTGGCAATCGTGAAACTGCCCGAATCCTGGGCCGCAAATTCCTTGCCGATGCGCTTGAGACCCTCAATCTCCTGCAAGATTAATTCGACTGATTTCAATACCTCCCGTCCCGGCTCGGTCAGGCCGCGGATGCGCTTGCCGTGACGGGTGAAGATATCGATGCCCAGTTCTTCCTCCAACTCAATGATCGCTTTGGATACGCCGGGCTGCGAGGTGAACAAAGCTTTGGCGGCCTCGGTCAGGTTGAAGTTTTGCCGTACGGCCTCTCGGACGAAGCGAAATTGATGAATATTCATGATCTTCCTTCGAAAACGACGGGCAATGTTTTCACAAAAGAAATAAAAATAGCCCGAAAATCAGGCGACTGAGCCTTTCATTGCTTATATCTGAGAATCATATAAGCAAATAAATACTCTGTTGTTTGGAATAAGGAGGGAGTTTATTAGCATTCTGGCTTCTTTGCGCGAGGCCTTATGACTTTGACTTATGTAGTGTCAGGATTTGCCGTGGGCATGCTGGTCGGCCTGACCGGCGTGGGCGGCGGCTCGCTGATGACGCCCTTGCTGACGCTACTTTTTGGCATCAACCCGACCGTGGCGGTCGGCACTGACCTCGCCTTTGCTGCCATCACCAAGAGTGCCGGTACCATCGCGCACCGGATCAAAAACAATGTGCACTGGGATATCGTCAAGCGCCTGTGCTTTGGCGCATTGCCCGCTGCAGTGGTGGCCACCATCGGCCTGAAGTATTTCGGCGCGCTGGATAAACACATCGGCCAGATCATTCGCTATGCGATTGCGTTCTCCGTGATCCTGACCGTCATTGCGATCATATTCCGTGGTCGCATGCAAGCCTGGATGAGCGCGCATCCTGAGAAACAATTGCATGGTCGAGTACAGGTCGCCGCTACGATCATTGCAGGTGCTGGCATCGGTGCGCTGGTCACGGTCTCTTCGATTGGCGCCGGCGCGATTGGCGCGACGATTCTGGTTTTGCTTTATCCAAATCTGAAACCCGCCGAGATCGCCGGTACCGACATCGCCTACGCGGTGCCTTTGACGGCGATCGCCGCATTGGGCCACTGGTGGCTGGGCTCCATTAACTGGGAATTGCTGGTAACCCTGCTCTTGGGTTCCGTGCCCGGCATCACCATAGGATCGCTGCTGGCCCGCTCAGTCCCTGAAAAATTCCTGCGCGGATTGCTCGCGACCACATTGACCGGTGTGGCGGCCAAGCTCGTGCTCTGAAACGAATCACATAAGGATATTCATGTACCGCTACGACCAATACGACCACCAGATCGTCCGTGAACGCGTCGCGCAGTTCCGGAGTCAGGTAGAACGCCGCATCTCGGGCGAACTCACGGAAGATGAATTCCGTCCGCTGCGTCTGCAAAATGGCCTCTATCTGCAGCGCCATGCGTACATGCTGCGCGTGGCGATTCCTTATGGCCTGCTGTCATCCACGCAGATGCGCAAGCTTGGACATATCGCGCGCAAGTTCGATCGCGGCTACGGACATTTCACGACACGACAGAATATTCAGTACAACTGGATAGAACTCGAGCAGTCACCCGAGATCCTCGCAGAGCTGGCTTCGGTGGAAATGCATGCGATTCAGACCTCGGGCAATTGCATACGCAATATCACGTCGGACCAATTTTGCGGTGTCGCTGCAGACGAGCTCGCTGATCCGCGGCCTTATATCGAAATCCTGCGCCAGTGGAGCACCTTCCATCCGGAGTTTGCTTATTTGCCGCGCAAATTCAAGATTGCGGTCAACGCCGCTGCTGAAGATCGTGCTGCGGTTCAGGTACATGACATCGGTCTGAACCTGATCAAAAACGACGCGGGTGAACTCGGCTTTCAGGTGCTGGTGGGCGGTGGTCTGGGACGCACACCCATCATCGGCAGCGTGATCCGCGAATTCCTCCCATGGCAGCATCTGCTGAGTTACACCGAAGCGATCATGCGCGTCTATAACCAGTACGGCCGCCGCGATAACAAATACAAGGCACGCATCAAGATTCTGGTGAAGGCACTGGGTGTGGAAGAATTCGCCCGCCAGGTTGAAGCCGAATGGGTGGATCTCAAAGACAGTCCCAGCACCATCACGGCAGAAGAATTGGCACGCGTTACGAGCTATTTCACGCCGCCAGCTTATGAGACGCTCAAAGACGATGATGCGCTTCTGCAGCAGCAACGCAGCGAAAACAAGGCATTTTCCAACTGGCTCACGCGCAATGTCAGACCGCACAAGGTGCCTGGCTATGCGATCGTCACGCTGTCACTGAAAAAAACCGGCACGCCACCTGGTGATGCGACCGCCGAGCAAATCGACTTCGTGGCAGAGCTTGCCGATCGCTACAGCTTTGGTGAACTGCGTGTGACACATGAGCAGAATCTGGTGCTGGCAGATGTAAAACAATCGGAGCTGCTCGCACTGTACAAAGAAGCGAAAACGCATGGTCTGGCGACTGCCAACATCGGTCTGCTGACCGATATCATTTGCTGCCCGGGCGGCGATTTCTGCTCGCTGGCCAATGCCAAATCCATCCCTATCGCCGAAGCCATTGCAGAGCGTTTCGACAATGTCGATTTTCAGCATGACATCGGCGACATCGAGCTCAATATCTCGGGCTGCATCAACGCCTGCGGTCATCATCATGTCGGCAACATCGGTATCCTCGGCGTCGACAAGGATGGTTCGGAGTGGTACCAGGTTTCCATCGGTGGTGCGCAGGGCAATGCCAGCGCCATTGGCAAAATCATCGGCCCCTCTTTCGCCGCCGGACAAATGCCGGAAGTGATTGGTCGTCTGCTGGAAGTCTATGTGCGAGAGCGCATCGAGGAAGAGCTGTTCATCGATACGGTCAACCGCATTGGCATCAACCCGTTCAAAGACCACGTGTACGCCACACCGATCGCGGGTCAAACCTACCAAGCCGGAGAGGATGCGTATGCGTAAGATCATCAAAGACAAGGCTATCGTTGATGACCACTGGAGTGTGTTCAAACTCACGGATGGCGCTTCGCCCGAGACCGCCACGGTGCCGGCAGGTCAACAGATTGTCCCGCTGCAGGTTTGGCTGACACAAAAAACGGCGCTGTCCGCACGCAAGGATATCGGCGTCTGGCTGGCCAGCGATGAACGACCTGAGCAATTGAAAGACGATGTCGCGACACTGCCCCTGATCGCCGTTGATTTTCCGGCCTTCTCTGACGGCCGTGGCTACTCAATTGCCTTCAATCTGCGCAGCCGCCTTGGCTATGATGGCGAAATTCGTGCCATTGGCGATGTGCTGCGTGACCAGCTGTTTTACATGCAGCGTGTCGGTTTCAACGCCTTCGCAACCCGCGAAGACCGCAGCATCGAAGATGCGCTCAAAGGACTGACCGATTTTTCGGATGTCTACCAGACCTCGTGGGATCAGAAGACGCCGCTATATCGTCGCGCTTCGCGTCCCGCTGCACAGGATCTGCCATGAGCGCACACTACGAAGAAGTGCTGTCGGGCACTCGCGCGCTGCTCGAGCGCATCGCAGCTGATTTTTCACCCGCCGTCTTCGCATCCAGTCTTGCGGCCGAGGACATGGTGATCACCGATCTGATCTTGCGCGCGAAGCTGCCGATGACGATCTTCTCGCTGGAGACCGGTCGTCTGCATGCAGAAACGCTGGGCATGATCGATCGTATACGCGAGACCTACGACTACGAGGTGGTGCTGTACAAACCCGAAGCAGCAGCCATTGCAGCGTATGTTGAAACGAACGGCTTGAATGCGTTCTATGACAGCATCGAGATGCGCAAGGAATGCTGCCGCATTCGCAAGGTAGAACCACTCAAGCGCGCACTGGCGGGCAACAAAGCCTGGATCACCGGCCAGCGTCGTGCGCAATCGACCACCCGCAGTGAGCTCGCAATGCAGGAAGACGATGTCGCGCATGGACTGCAAAAATTCAATCCGCTGGCAGATTGGTCAGAGGATGATGTCTGGCAGTACATTCGCGACAATCAAGTGCCTTTCAATCCGCTGCATGAAAAAGGCTACCCCTCCATAGGCTGCGAGCCCTGTACCCGCGCCATACAGCCCGGTGAAGATATACGCGCTGGTCGCTGGTGGTGGGAATCGCCGGACAGCAAAGAATGCGGTCTCCACATCGTCGATGGCAAGCTCGTTCGAAGCAAGCCTGATCACACTGAAATCCCGACATCATGAATTCGCCTGCAGATAACCAACATTTTATTGACGCCGCCAGTAACCGCCACCTGGATTGGCTGGAATCCGAGTCCATCCACATCATGCGTGAGGTCGCTGCGGAGTGCAGTAATCCTGCGCTGCTTTTCTCCGGTGGCAAGGACTCGGTTGTCCTGCTGCGCATCGCGGAAAAAGCATTCCGGCCGGGTAAATTTCCCTTCCCCCTCGTGCATATCGATACCGGACACAACTTCGAAGAAGTGATTCACTTCCGCGATCAGCGCGTGGCTGAACTTGGCGAGCGTCTGATCGTGGGCTCAGTCGAAGATTCGATCAAGCGTGGCACGGTCCGCTTGCGCAATCCGCAGACGGACTCGCGCAACGCAGCGCAGGCGGTCACACTGCTGGAAACGATTGCTGAACACAAGTTTGATGCTTGCATCGGCGGCGCACGTCGTGATGAAGAAAAGGCGCGCGCAAAGGAGCGCATCTTCTCTTTCCGTGATGATTTCGGCCAATGGAATCCGAAGGCACAGCGGCCCGAGCTCTGGGATTTGTACAACACGCGTGTGCATCCCGGCGAGAACATGCGCGTCTTCCCTATCTCCAACTGGACTGAGCTGGATGTCTGGCAGTACATCGCCCGTGAAAAACTGGCGCTGCCTTCGATCTATTTTGCGCATGACCGCGAAGTCATTCCGCGCAATGGATTGCTGGTACCGCTCACACCACTGACGCCGGCCAAAGAAGGCGAACAAGTGGAGACCCGCACGGTACGTTTCCGCACTGTCGGCGACATTTCCTGCACCTGCCCGGTCGCATCGACAGCATCCTCCGTGGACGCCATCATCGCCGAGACGGCAGTAACACAAATTACCGAGCGCGGCGCGACACGCATGGATGACCAGACATCCGAAGCCTCCATGGAAAAGCGCAAGAAAGAAGGATATTTCTGATGAATGCAATTGCAGACAAAAGCCTGATGTCAGCCGATACCCATGCCAATGAGCGCGGCCTGCTGCGTTTTATTACTGCAGGCTCGGTTGACGATGGCAAGAGCACGCTGATCGGTCGACTGCTGTTCGACAGCAAAGGCATTTTTGCGGATCAACTTGACGCAATCTCGCGCGCACGTCACAAACGCACCGTGGGTGACATGGTTGATTTGTCCCTGCTAACCGACGGACTGGAAGCCGAGCGCGAGCAAGGCATCACCATTGATGTCGCCTATCGCTATTTCGCAACCCCCAAGCGAAAATTCATCATTGCCGACGCACCCGGCCATGAGCAATACACCCGAAATATGGTCACCGGCGCATCGACTGCGGATGCGGTGATCATTCTGGTCGATGTATCCAAAGTGAAGTTCGATGCCGATGGCAAGGCCGAGCTGCTGATTCAGACCAAGCGCCACTCCACCATCGCCAAACTGCTGCAAATCGAGCACGTCATCGTCGCGGTCAACAAGATGGATCTGGTTGACTATGATGCATCGGTTTACGATCGTATCGTCGCAGCCTACGAAGTCTTTGCCGCTCAGCTCGGCCTGAAAAATGTACGCCCTATTCCACTGTCGGCGCTCGCCGGTGACAATGTGGTCACGCGCAGCGATAACATGCCCTGGTACTCAGGCCCGACACTGATTGATTTGCTCGAATCCCTGCCGGTACATGACAACGAGCACGCGCAAGCCCTGCGCTTCCCGGTGCAATTGGTCGCGCGTCATAACGGTCACGAAGCTAACGATTTCCGTGGCTACATGGGACGCATTGAATCGGGCACAGTGCGCAAGGGCGACAAGCTGCTGGTACAACCAACGGGTTTGTCAGCGACCGTCAAAGACATACTCACGCTGGATGGTTCGCTGGAAAGTGCCTCTGCCGGTAAGTCAGTCACCATTCTTCTGGACGAATATGTCGACATCTCGCGTGGCGACATGCTGGTATCAGCAGATGCACCCGCTACCGTGCTCAAGCATGTAACGGCTGATGTGTGCTGGCTGTCGGAAGAGCCACTCGACCTGCGCCGCAAGTACTGGCTCAAGCACACCACGCGTCAGGTGGCTGCGAAAGTGACCTCGCTGGACTCACTCCTGGATATCAACACCCAACAGCAGCACAGTGGCGATACCCTGCCACTGAATGGCATCGGGCGCATCACTCTCAGCGCGCAGCAACCACTGGCAGCAGATGCGTATGACAGCTGTCGCGCCACGGGCAGCTTCATCCTGATTGATGAAATCTCGCACCAGACGGTTGCCGCGGGCATGATTCGTCTGGACTGATTGCCGGTCTGATTGCTGCACTGATAAACTGCACCGATGCAGGATCCATTCAACAGACCGATCCGGACGCAACCGGGTCGCGTCTGGCTGGTGGGTGCCGGCCCCGGCGCAGCCGATCTCATTACCGTGCGCGGTGCTGCAGTGCTGCGCGATGCAGAAATCGTTTTGCATGATGCGCTTGTCACATCGGATGTTCTCGAACTCTGCTTTCAAGCGCAACTGGTGTCGGTCGGCAAGCGCAGCGGTCAACGCTCCACGGCGCAGACACTCATCAATCAGCAGTTAATCGACTGCGCATTTCGCTACGATCGCATCGTACGACTCAAAGGTGGTGACCCCATGCTGTTCGGGCGCGCCGATGAAGAGTTGCAGGCTCTGGAATCCGCTGGCATTTCATACGAAATCATCCCTGGCATCACAACGGCCTTTGCCGCTGCTGCCGCAATACGCCAGCCGCTCACCAAACGCGGGGTTGCGCGCAATGTGGCTTTCTTTACTTCCACCACAGGCAAAGGCGAAACCGATCAGGCAGATTTGCCAAGCTGCGACACACTGGTGCAGTACATGGGTGGTCAGGAAGCGATAGAAACTGCGAAGCGCTTGCTTGCCCATGGCAAGGCAGCTGAAACACCTGTCATTGCGATTGAAAACGTCAGCCGCACCGATCAGCGCGTGATGCGCATGACCCTCAACGATATGTCCATGGGAATACCTTCTTGTGAAGGGCCAGTGCTGGTAATGATTGGCGAGGCTCTGCGACCACGACATGGAAAACCTTAGGCGAACACTGAAAAAACGCAAGCTTCACGCAGAGCCAGTGCAGTTGTGATGCGCCCAAGCCTGCCAAATCCAGGGTCTGTCGAAATTTTTTTAAAGCTTCTTAGTGCCCGTTTGAAAATCTACTGCGCGACAATTTTTAAACAGACACTTAGATCCTGCTGACGCAATAAGCGGCAATCGCATCCAGCACTGCAGGACTCTCGCCTACGGCATCACTGACATGCAACGACAAGTCAGGATATTGCGTCCGCAGAGAATCGATCATGGGCGGGAGATCACGTAGCACATGGCCACCCTGCCCCAGAAATACGGGCACCACGCTGACCTCCGTGCAGCCGTGCTCTGCCAACTGAGACACGACGGCCGGCAGACGCGGCTCCATCAGCTCGAGAAAGGCCAGTTCAACGGCCGTATCGGGCAAGCTTGACTGGGCAATTTTCTGTAACTTCTGAAAAGGCTGAGCCCAGCGCGGATCACGCGCACCATGGGCAAACAGTACAAGGGCTTTTTTCATCGTCATCAGTGTCTCTCCACCCATCGACACGCGCTGATGGCGGCAAACAGGAACAATGCACTCGGCGCAATAGCTGTCACGAAAGGCGGCCAGGTATTAAGCAAGCCGATATGGGATAACAGACTGTTCAAGAGTTGGAATGATACGCCAATCATGATGCCCACAAAAATCTTCAGTGATAAACCACCACTGCGCGACTGTAGATACGCAAACGGTAATGCAAGCGCCATCATCACGAACACTGCCAGAGGATAGAAAAGCTTGGTCCACAAAGCGATCTCATAGCGTTCCGTACGTTGCCGATTTTCCTCAAGATGCCGGGTGAACAGTATGAGATCCAGGGCCGACATCCTGTAAGGATCGGAAACCAGAACGGCCATGATTTCTGGTGTGATTTCCGACTTGAGTATGCTGGAGTCGAACTTGTGCTGAGTAATGGCAGCGGACTGAAGGGAGTTTCTTTGACCCGCATCCCGAGCAAATCGCATCTCTTTGACCCTGTCTAGGCGCCATTGGTTATTGTCGAGAAAATGTGCCTCCTCTGCCGTAATGAGGGTCATCAGGCGCATCTGGGTATCAACCTCATAAATCCAGACCAATCGAAGCTCACCACTGAGCTCTACCTTGCCCGCATTCAGGAATCGGGAGCCTATGATTTGCTTGGTCACCGGATCGCGCAGTACATCCTTGGCCCACAATCCCGATCGAAATTCGGAGGAAATGGTCGCACCCTGAATACGCCGCTTGAAATTTTCCCGAAAATCATTAAAGCGCGGCGCGACGAATTCACCCAGCACGAACGTCAGCACAGCAAACACGATCGCGATCGGCAACAGCATGCGAATCACACCAGACATCGACAGTGAGGATGCCCGCATGACGGTGAATTCGGAGCGTGCGGCGAGCTGAGCCATGACATAAATGGTCCCGATCAGCGCCGCAATCGGCATGATCTGATAGCCGTAATTAGGAAGTCCCAACGATACATACATGAATGCATGCTCGATGCGATAGCCTCCCTGCCCCACGGACTTGATTTCGCTCATCATGTCGAGAAAAGCGAAAAGCGCAAGAAAGGCGATCAGAACAAAGGTGACAGCGCGATAAATTTCACTCGCAAAATAACGCCGAAGGACTGTCATGGCGCGCCTCCGGCGCGCGGCAAAATCATGCGACGCACCAGCGTCAGCCAGGCGGATGGATGCCAGCGCATATTGGGGTTATTGCGCCAAAAAAATAACAAGACAATCAGGGTGCCTGCCGCCGCGTGCAAGGGCCACCACGACGTTGCGAATGAGGTCTTACCTTGTGCCACCATTGCCTGCATGATGTTGGTGGCATTGAAGTAGGTCACCGCCAGCAGCAAGGCAATCATCAGATTAAGCGTACGACCGCGCCTGGGATTCACAAAGCCCAGTGGTATGGCCAGCAGCATTTGCATCAGGCAGGTGACGGGTGCAGAGATGCGGAACAGCAGCTCGGCGAGATTGTTGGGGGTGGGATCAGTGATCAGATCGACAGTAGCGAGTACGCGTGCAGACTTGTTTTCCGCGAGCTCCTTGGTGTTGCTGGCGATGATCACGGTATATCGCTCGAAATCCATGATGCGGAACTCTGGCGAGCCAGGCATGCCATCGTAACGCCGACCATCGTAAAGCTGGAGCAGTTTGTCACCTCGCTCATCAATGCGCACGGTACCCTCGCGCGCCAAGGCCACACCACTCTCCTGAGTCTGATTCTGACTGAGAAAAACATTGTTGACTCTGGTGGTATCCGAAGAAAGCCCCTCGACAAAAAACACTTTTTGCCCATTGGCTGACTCTTGAAATTTGCCCGGCGATACACGCGAAATATCCTCCCGATTGCGGAAGCGCTCACGTTGTTCAGCAGAGAGTTTTTGTGACCAGGGGGTGAGCCAGAACGACAGCACGGCGGTCAATATCACCATCGGTATCCCGACCTGCATGACAGGGCGCACCCAATCCATCAGCGACACGCCCGAGGCGAACCAGACAACCATTTCGGAATCCTGATAACTGCGAGCGACGACCATCAATACCGCAATGAAGGTCGATAGCGAGATCAGTACCGGCAAGTTGATCAGTGATGCGAACCCGAGGAGTGAAAGGACATCAGAAGACGCGATCTTGCCCGCAGCAGCATCGCCAAGGATGCGTATCAGCGTAACGGATATGATGATCGTGAACAGCGCCGTGAACACCGCGCCTACGGCATTGAGCAATTCGCGGCGTATGGCGCGCTGAAAAATCATTCGGGGACTATAATTGGGCGCATTAAAAGGAGTGACCATGGACTTTAGCATAAAAGCTTTTAATGCAAAAAACGCAATCGCCCAACACAAGACAGGGTGTGTCGCAGTAGGCCTGTTCGAAAACGGCAAGCTCTCGGCCGCCGCCAAGGCGCTTGACGAGAAAGCGTCAATCACCGCTGCGATCAAGAGCGGTGATATCTCAGGCAAGGCGGGTACCACATTGCTTCTGCACCGCGCCAGCGGCAGCGCGAGACGCGTGCTACTGGTTGGACTGGGCAAAGAGGGTGAGGTATCCGATCGAAATTTCATCACCGCTGCACAAGCGATAGCGCGCGTATTCGCGACACTAGGCAGCAATGATGCGCTGGTTGCACTGCCCTTCGATGTGGTCCAGGGACGCAATGCAGACTGGGCCCAGCGCACCCTGGTGCTGGCGCTGCGCGAAAGTATCTACCGCGCTGACGCGCTCAAGAGCAAGAAGGATGAAAATCGATCCGGCGTCACCAAAGTGACCGTGGCAGTGGATGAAAAAAGCCTGGCCCATGCGCGCAAAACCCTTTCGCAAAGCATTGCGCTGGCCAACGGCATGGACCTCAGCAAGACCCTGGGCAACCTTCCGCCCAATATATGCACACCGACTTATCTGGCAACCACAGCAAAACAGCTGGGCCGAGAATTCAAGCTCGGTGTCGAGGTACTCGACCGCAAGCAACTCGAAGCGCTCAAGATGGGCAGCTTTTTGTCGGTGACCAACGGTAGTGACCAGCCGCCAAAGTTCATCATCCTCAAACACATGGGCGGCAAAGCAAAGGACGCACCCATCGTGTTGGTGGGTAAAGGCATTACCTTCGACACCGGCGGCATTTCACTCAAACCCGGCTCTGGCATGGATGAGATGAAGTACGACATGTGCGGTGCCGCCTCGGTACTGGGCACCTTCCGCGCGATCGCTGAAATGCAGCTGAACCTGAACGTGATTGGCGTTATCCCGACGTGCGAGAACATGCCATCAGGTCGTGCGACTCGCCCCGGCGACATCGTCACCTCCATGTCAGGACAGACCATCGAGATTCTCAACACCGATGCCGAGGGACGGCTCGTCCTGTGCGATGCGCTGACCTATGTGGAGCGCTTCAAACCCGCCTGCGTGGTGGACATCGCCACCCTGACGGGCGCCTGTGTGACAGCACTCGGCCATCACAACACCGGGTTGTTCACGCGGCACGATAGCACCCATGATGCATTGGCCAATGAATTGCTCGCCGCCGGCAAAGCCGCTAATGACACCGCGTGGCGTATGCCTATCGAGGAAGCCTATCAGGAGCAGCTCAAATCCAACTTTGCCGATATCGCTAACATTGGTGGCCCACCGGGAGGCAGCATCACCGCAGCCTGCTTCCTGGAGCGATTCACCCGCAAATATTCATGGGCTCACCTGGATATCGCGGGTACCGCGTGGAAGAGCGGTGCCGCCAAAGGTGCTACGGGCAGACCGGTACCCTTGTTGACCACCTTCCTGTTGGAACGCGCGAAAAGCTGAGCATTAACCTGCTTGATCCGAAAACGGGAGCCGCTTGGCTCCCGTTTTTTATTGCGACGAAGAATCACCCCTGGGGTGACCTCGCCAGGTAGTACAAAACAGACTGAACTGAATCGCAAACATCGTCACATATTTTGAAAAATGATTGGAATGCCAGATATTTGGCGTTTTTCACCAACAAAATATGGGGAAGCAAAGCAAATAAGCAAAGTGAATTTTCAAACTCCGATTTCAGGCAAAGATCTGAAATTGCCCGGTTCGGCGAGTAAGCGTCCAACTTGGCTAAAATGCGACCTGCACCCACTCGTCAGGTCCATCAATGAAACTCGCCACATGGAATGTCAATTCCCTCAAAGTACGTCTGCCGCAGGTGCTGCAATGGCTGGAATCCTCGCCAGTGGATGTGCTCTGCCTGCAAGAAACCAAGCTGACTGACGATAAATTCCCGGTGGCGGAGATTGAAGCAGCAGGCTACCAAGTCGCCTTCACGGGACAAAAGACCTATAACGGCGTTGCCATCCTGTCCCGCCATCCGATCACGGAGGTGGTCAAGAACAATCCCCTGTTTCCGGATGAGCAGCAGCGCATCATCAGCGCCACGATTGAAGGTATGCGTATTGTTTGTGCGTATGTGCCGAACGGACAGGCGGTGGGATCCGACAAATATGAGTACAAGCTGCGCTGGCTGGAAGCACTCATACAGTGGCTGGAGGGCGAGCTTCAACAATTTCCCTCGCTTGCGCTTTTAGGCGACTACAACATCGCCCCAACCGATGCGGATGTGCATGATCCCGCCGCATGGCAAGATCAGGTGTTGGTCTCGGCTCCCGAGCGGGCAGCATTTGAGCGTTTATGTGCCCTGCCACTGGCGGATGCATTTCGCTTGTTTCCGCAAGCTGAAAAGCTCTACAGCTGGTGGGATTATCGACAGATGGCATTCCGCCGCAATCGTGGGCTGCGCATCGATCATATCTTGCTCTCGCCTGCGCTGGTCCAGCGCTGCACTGCCTGCGAAATCGATAAATTACCCAGAAAATGGGAACAACCCTCGGATCACACGCCCGTGATCGTCACGCTGGAATGAGTCTGACATCAAGTACGACCGATTGAATCAGGCCTCAGCGATTTTTCGCCTTGACATACAGAGGCACCATCGTTTGCGGGATGAGATTGCTTGCGTGCGCGGCACCGCTATTGATATCCCGCATGAAATCGAGTGATAGCATAATCGCCAGCATTTGCTCATGCTCTTCCGGACGCAGACCCCAGAATTCGAGTGAGGTTTGCTTGTCAAAGGGATTGATGTAGCGTTTTTCCTTGCGCAATTCATAATGAAGATGCGGACCCGTTGAAAAACCCGTTGAGCCAACATAGGCAATTTCCTCACCACGCAGTACTTTTTTGCCGGGCACCAGATCCTGTGCAAAACCGGACAAGTGCGCATAGTAGGTTTCATAGCCCTGACCATGGCTGAGAATCACCAGATTGCCATAGCCACCCATGGGGCTGGCAAACACGACTTCGGCATCAGCGACTGCATGCACCGCAGTACCTGCAGGAGCGACAAAGTCAATACCAATATGCTGCCCGCGGTAGCTGAAGCTGCGAATCGCGAATCGCGGTTTTTTCTTTCCGCGAGCGCGGGTCGGAACCTGACGGTGAACCGTCGTCACGCTTTCACCCACACCGCGAGAAATATTCACATGGCGAGTCGGCGAGTACCATAGCGCGCGTTCATAAGCAGTACCGCTGGCCGTACTGAAGTAGGCACCGGGCTGCCCCTCACGCTCAAACCAGACCACTCGATCTTTCACCGTGCCTCGCAAGGTGTCGATCAGTTCGATTGCCAGAATCTTCTCCGAACCCGCCTCGCGTGATTTTTCTTTTTCCAGCACTACCCGTAACTGATGATTTGCTGGTGCACTGAGTTTTGCAATCATCTGACGTATCAACAGCCCCAGTTCCCAGCGCAAGTACGACGGTATGTTCTCCAGCTGCTCGGTCGACAGTGATTCAAGATCACTTGCGGGAAAATTGAATTCGCTGAGCGAGCGTGACAGCATCGGCAAGTCCATCCGGCGTATCACCGGTTTGTCTTCGTGCGCAGCTTTGGACATGAACAAGGCGATTGGCTGTTCGGCCGTCGAAGCGCGGCTGAGCACTGCCAGAGAGTTTACGTCCCCTTTGGGCGCAAAGGCAGACGCGTAGTGCAGACACTCCGTGCCACGAACTTGGGGCTCCACAGGATTAGCATCGAGAAGAAAATGCTGCAGCTCCTGCTCTTGAACACCGAGCTGCCATGTCAGCAGGCGCTTTTGCTCCGTGGTCAGGCAGCCTTGTTCAAGGTTGGTATCGACGATATACGACTTATCAGCGGCTTCCGGCGAGTTCATTCGGATCACGACCGGACCACGTGCTGACTTGCGGTGCTTTGCGGACTTGGCCGGCGCCTTGCCCGCCAACGCAGACTGGCTGGGCAGTGCCACAGTAAGTGCAAGAAATGCAAGGATCAGAATTCTCATCAAAAGCTATCCAAATGTATCGGGTACCACTGTTCATCGGTCAAGCGCGCCAAAATTTGAATGACGCGCCGTTTGCGCAACGTGCGCTGCTGACGAATGCCCAGCGCCGGAGGACGCGCTGGCAGGACACAGTGTTTGCCATAACGGTCAGATCGTTATGTTCTATAAAAGCACTGTATTATGCGAAAATAATAAGATGCGACTTCGATAGGGTTATTTGATATTAATCGAACAACATTAAAACAACCCATGCCGCTTTAATAATGAATTGATATTAACACAAGATTCTCAAAAATCCACATGCAAAATCAAGAAGTTCCGCAACGCCGCTTAAGTACTTTCGATCTTATTTGCCTGGTATTCGGGACAGTTGTCGGTGCGGGTATTTTCAAAGCACCATCAATTGTTGCAGCGCAATCAGGGAGTGGCGTTGAATTTCTTCTGGCGTGGCTGATCGGCGGCGTGATCTCGATCGCGGGCGCACTGTGCTATGCGGAGTTGTCGACCTCCTACCCAAGCGCCGGTGGTGAATATCATTTTCTGAGCCGCAGTTTTGGCAAAAACCTGGCGTTCTTCTATGTGTGGGCTCGGGCCACGGTGATTGTGACCGGCTCAATGGCCATTTTGGCAATTACACTGGGTGATTATATGGCGGTGATATGGCCGCTCGGCCCCTATTCGAGTTTCATCTGGGCTGCGGGTGTCATCTTGGTACTCAGTCTGGTTAATCTGGTCGGCATACACCAAAGTACTTTTACGCAGAATACATTCACCATTCTGGAATTTCTCGGCATCCTCGCGGTCATCGTTGCAGGTTTTTATGCTGGCAGTGCGGCTCCTTCTTGGGATTTGCTGACCCAGACAACGGGAGACACCAATTACGGGCTGGCGATGGTGTTTGTTTTGCTGACCTTTGGTGGCTGGAATGAAGTGGCTTATGCATCTGCCGAGGCACGTGACGAAAAACGAGGTATCTGGCGTGCACTGTCGCTGGGCCTGGGTGCGGTCACGATCATGTATCTGCTTGCGAATGTGGCCTATCTGAAAGCACTTGGCTTGAATGGCATTGCCAATTCGCCTGCGGCTGCCTACGACGTTTTTATCCTCGCCTTTGGCAAGGGCTCGGCCATGGTATTTGGCATGATCGTGATTTTCTCCTGCCTGAATTCCATTAATGCGACCATTATTTTCGGTGCGCGCAGCAACTACGCTATGGGTAATGACTATCGCGTTTTCTCATGGCTGGGCAAGTGGCACTCGTCGGGTAATCCGCGCAACAGCATCATTTTGCAAGCCGGTATTGCCTGCGGCCTGATCGTGTTTGCTGCGATGACGAGCCAGGGTTTCAAAGCCTTGGTTGAATTCACCGCACCGGTTTTCTGGTTTTTTGTGCTGCTGGTCGGCATATCACTGATCCTGCAACGACTTCGGGATCCGGATGCCGAGCGGCCTTTCAAAGTCCCTTTTTACCCGGTATTACCTCTGGTTTTCATTGGCTCAACCGCCTGGTTACTCTGGTCCAGCCTTGTCTACACGGGTACGGGTGCGTGGATCAGTTTGGTTGTGCTGCTATCGGGTTGCATACCTCTTCTGCTCAATCGCCGACATTCGCTCACCCGAGTATCCGAGTCGGTCACCTGAAAAACATCTGACGGGCAATCGACAGCATTGATTTTCCAAGTCACTAAAAATGGGTTTTGTATGAACAGGTTTTCACCTGCACTGTTTTGTTTGTCGGTATTGCTCTCGTCTTTCCAGGCGCTTGCAGCCGATACAACGGCACCGGCATTGCCCGCTACGCCCACACCGACGCCGACCCCGGCCCAAGCGCTTGCTGCACGCACAGCAAAAATCGAATGTCCGGCATTTCAGAAAATCGCGACGGATTATCAGACAAAATTTCTGGCCCCGATGCAGACATGGTCCAGGCAGCACCTGAACAAACTTGGCACAAAAAAAGTGACCTATGTGTTTTCCGGTGCAGATATTGTTACACCTCTTACGCTGTTTACTACTGCAGATCACTTCACACTGATCGCCGATCAGACGCCGGAATACACGCCATTGCAAGAAATCTCGGGATCCCAAATCGCCAAGGAATGCCAGACGCAGGCTTATTTCGCACGCTACGGCTACTTCAGAACCAATGATCTTGAAGGAAAAGACTCCGTCAAACCCAGGTTCGTCAAAATGCTGGCCTACAGCATCCTGATGAGCGGCGGCACCATAGGAAAAATGGACTATCTGAGCATTGCGACGAATGGCAAACTCGAAGTCCGCGACAATCCGGCCATGGGCAAACCGGATGGACTGCGTTTTCATGTCATCACTGCAGACAAGCGCGCCGTTCTGGTGGATTATCTGCGCATGAATCTATCCAATAGCGGCTTAAATGCCGACCCCAGACTGCAACAGTTTTTATCCAGTAACACGAATGACACCATCTTCATCAAATCTGCGTCGCATCTGCTGCAAAAAAATTATTTTTCGATTCTGGCGGGATTGATCACCGATCACGCACAGAGTGTTGTTCAGGATGAGACCGGGCTTGATATTGAATTGTTCGGCAAGTACTACCAGATCGACAGCTACGGCAAATTCCTGCGGCCGCATCCACTGTGGCATGACAGTCCGTCGGGTGTTCGGTTGCGTGATTTTTTGAGCGCAAAAAATAGCCTGCAACCCCTGCCATTTACGATCGGCTACGAAAAAACCAGTGGATCAGTGCTGCTGGTAGGCACGCGTCTGCAGCGCAGTGCCAAAACCAATTAGGGTGCCCCTGAATCAATCCAGGTTTTGTGGCGAGCCAGCGTAGCTGTGCGCCGCGGGGCCAAGCAAAGTCAAGGACTTATCACGCTTGATTTAGCTGGAAAAGTGTACGGGTTTAATTGATCAGTGCTTCTCTGGCGTAGCTGTGCGACGCAGTGACCCGCAAAATCTAGGGCTTGGTGCCATTGAGCTTGCCTCGAAAGTTTCCGGGTCTGTTGAATCAGGGCTTCCTTAAAACTTACAGCAAAATATTCTTGCGCATGCCGGAAGCCCTTGTGGATCGTGCCGTCTCGATGATCGGAGGAGACTGAAATGCAAAGACCCGCCCAAAGACAAATCGTGACTATTCACGACCAGGTGAATGCCGAGCGCTATTCGCGAGGTCGCATCACCATCGTTGACGATGATGATGCAATCAGAGAGGTGCTCGTCTCTCTGTTGCACCTCGAAGGCTACGCGACGGAGGCTCATGCGAATGCGGCGAGTTATCTGGAAAAACTCGAACACGCCTCACCCGAATTCCCGGGGCCGCACTGCCTGCTGCTCGATGTAAAAATGCCCGGACTCACAGGCCTTGATTTGCAACGCCGCCTGATAGAACTGAGCGAGTCCACACCCATCATCTTCATGAGTGGCGGCTCCGGTGCAGCGGAAGCGGTGCAGGCGTTCAAGAATGGCGCGAGTGATTTTCTCGTGAAACCCTTTGACGATCAGACACTGCTCGGCGCGGTCAGTGAGGCCCTGCAAAAAGTGCGGCGCCAACAAGAATCTCAGGCGCATAAAGAGAGCACGGCCATTCGAATCAGCCGCTTGTCTCCACGCGAGCTGGAGATTGCCAAAATGGTATCGTCCGGAGCCTTGAACCGCGATATTGCCGAACAACTCGGTATCGCCGTGCGCACGGTGAAACTGCACCGCATGCACATGATGCGCAAGCTTCAGGTCAGCAACGTCATCGAGCTCGCACGCGTCATGGATGGTCTCGCCTGACAGCCCGTCGGGCAGGACCCAATGCCCTTCTTTGGTGCTTATTGCCCCCAGGTACAGTAGCGAGTCAGCGACAATGGCGCTATCTTTCGTTTCCTAAGTGCAAGCTTTGTACTGACTTTGCACACCCTTGCGGGAAACATGCCAACCTGAAAATGATAGTGATCCCTACCGAAGAGCGCGAAAAATCAGCAGAGCCCAGCACATCGCTGGCGGCGATATCGCGCAAATGGCTGGCCGAGATTTCCCCCGCGGATTTCGCACATTGCCATGAATATCTGGCTGCCGTGCGTCTGGCGCGGCACATGAGCAAGATTGATGTTTGCCGGGCTAGCCAGGTCGAAGGCAATCCGGCCAGCGGTGTTTCATTGCCTACAGTATCCAAGATGGAAAGTGGTGCTTACGGTGAGCCGGGCTTTCGCACCATGGTGCGTCTGGCGCGGGGCTATGGGGTGCCGCTGGTGAATCTTGAGCGATTTTTCAAGTAATCATGCTCGTTGCACTGAGAGAAAATGTGAGCCGCTTGAACAAATTTCCATAATAGAATGTTATTGTGATGAAATTAGTGCCGCATTCCTAGGGATACGCTGTACAAACCCACGTTTGATGGCAAGCCAGCGTCGCTGTGCGAGACGGGGACCAGCAAAATCAAGGGCTTGGTGCCATTTGGCTAGCCACAAAAGTTTCTGGTCTTGTTAAATTAGCGCTCCCCTGGAACGCGGGTCGGGATGATTTCTCAGGCTTTGGAGAGAGCCTGAAAAGTCCAGGTTGTATGGCCCAGCCTGCATGGCCCGGCCGTGCAGCCGCGGCGCGAATGTCGGCTGTGCCGCCATTCTCCTGGAAGAAGTCTCCGGTTTTGTTTAATCAGTGCTTCCTTAGAAAATGAAAACAGCGATTGACTTGGATGCCATCACGATTGACGGCGATAAACTGCGGCAGGCAAGAGAAGCGCGGAATCTGTCGATTGCCGAATTGGCCGCGCTCGTCACCCTGTCACGCGAACAGGTCAAGCACATAGAAGAAGGCGGCAACCGCCCCTTCTATACACCTGCACACAAGCTCCTCGCAGTACGCAAGTACGCCAACGCGCTCGACATCGCCTATGAAGACGTGGTCACCGGCCCCGGCGCGGACCAGACGGTGCCAGCACCGGATGATGCGCCACCCTCAATGCACACGCCACACGATGCCATTGAGCCCGCCGATATTCGGATTGCTGCGGTCGAGCGCAACGCAGAAATCCGGCGCCTGGCGCTCATGGGTGCCATCGCGCTGACCATCCTGCTGGCCATTTACGCCAAAGTGCGCGGCTCAAAAACCGACATTAGCGAAGAGGAAGCCGAGCCCGCTTTCGCGGCTGTGGCAGATGCCCCAAAACCAGACCCTGTGGCGCCGCCCAAACCTCAGCAGACCGCCGCCAAACCTGATGCGCCCGAGAATACCCAAACAGCCAAAACCAACGAAGCGGCGAGCCTGTGTCCTGTAAATACAGCCGCAGGCGAACCCAAAGTCTGGTCGCCGAGCTACAAGTACAAAGCTGATCTAAGGCTATTCGTTGTCAGTGCCCGGGAAGGCAGTCTCTGCGTCACCGACGCCACTGGCAAGGAAACCCAGTTGCAGCTGAAACCCATGGCGTGGCAAGTCGTCGAGGGCAAGCCGCCCTACGATGTTCGGTCATCGCGGCTGGCGGAGCAAAAGCTTTACCTGCAGGGCCAGCTGGTCAAAGTGCCCGCCGATGTCAATTCGATGCGACTGATACCCACGCAGGTCTTGCCCCCGTCACCCGTCGCGGCCCCCGCACCGGCGGCTTCTCCGGCACCAGAGCCGTCAGCGAATCCTGCCCCGCCGGTACCGGCCAGTCCGGACGCCTGACCCAGTACGCCAGAACGCAAGCTGAGCTGCTACTGACTCAATCCTCGTTTTATGGCGAGCCAGCATAGCTGTCTGCAGCACAGCGCCGAGGCACTGAGGCAGTTTTACGGCAATGCAACATCGATATCGGTTGACGGCGCAAGTTAACAAATTGGATCATCCGGTATCCGATCATTTGTGCTTTTAACGCAGTCCTTCCTCAAACCCGGATGTCAGTCATTGTGGCTTGTTCCCGGATTTTTTCAGGGCTGGCGATTGTTTCGGGCAAAAAACATCCTAGGAGACCCGCATGAAACCCTTACGCACCTCCGGTACGGTCCTGCGTGCTGCCAAAGCACTGACCACCGCCGGTCTGATAACGCTCGGCATGCACGGCAGCGCCAACGCTGAAGACTTCAAGATAGGTATCGTCAGTTTTCTCTCCGGTCAGGCTGCTGACAGTTTCGGTGTGCCAGCCGTCAATGGTGCGAAAGTACTCATCGAGGCCTTCAACAAAGGCAAGGCCCCTGCGCCTTACAACAAGCCCGGCTTTGGCGGCATGAACATCGTGCCGGTCTACGTGGACGAAAACGGTGGCGCGACCAAACAGGTGCAGGAACTCCGCAATCTGTATGACCGCGAGGAAGTGGATGTGGTGGTGGGCTATGTCGGCTCGGGCGATTGCCTGGCAGTCGCGCCGGTCGCCGAAGAAATGAAAAAAATGCTGGTGCTCTATGACTGCGGCACGCCACGCATTTTCGAGGAAGGTAGTTACAAATACGTATTTCGTACTGCAGCGCATGGCGCGATGGATAACGTCGCCGCTGCACGCTACCTCAAAGGTCGCAAGATCAAAGTCAACACCATCAACCTGATCAATCAGGACTATGCCTGGGGTCACGACTCACTCAAGGATTTCTCGCTCTCGATGGCGGTGCTCTACCCTGAAGCTAAAGTGCAGGCGGATCAGCGTCCGAAGTTTGGCGCAGGCCAGTACGGTACCGAGATCTCGCAACTCATGTCCCAGCCTGCCGATATCACGCACTCGAGCCTGTGGGGTGGTGATTTGCAAGCCATGATCCTGCAATCTGCACCGCGTGGGCTGTTCAAAAAATCACAAGTCGTACTCACTGCTGCAGATCACGTGCTGGTACCGCTGGGCGACAAAATGCCCGAGGGCGTTATTCTTGGCGCACGCGGTGCCTACGGCATGCTGGCACCGAAATCGGCGCTCAATGACTGGTGGTGGAATCTGTATCAGACCCAGTGGAATGTGTATCCGGTGCAGGCCCCCTATCGCATGGCACAAGCGCTGATGGGACTCAAGCTGGCCGTGGAAAAAGCAATGGCCGCCAATGGTGGCAAAAAACCAAACACGGAGCAGATCGTTGCAGCGCTCACTGGCGCGGAATGGGATGCGCCCGGTGGTCGCGTGAAAATGGCATTGGGTAACGGGCATCAGGCCATACAGCCCACTGCGATTGGTCGCACCAAGTGGGATGCGAAGAAAAAACTGGTGGTCCTGGAAGACATACAGCGCTTCGCTGCCGAATGCGTCAACCCACCCGCGAACATGAAATCGGAAGACTGGATGAAAGCAGGCTTTCCCGGAGCGAAGTGCAATTAACGGAATGCGCACCGACTGTCTGAGATGACCCTGCTACTCACCATTCTGATTGACGGCCTCACCTATGCGTCCTGGCTGTTCATCGTCGCGCTCGGGCTGACGCTGGTTTTTGGCATCCTCAAAATCCTCAATGTCGCCCATGGCAGCTTCTATGCCTTGGGCGCGTATGCGGCTGCGAGTCTGGTGGGCTGGTTTGCCAGCATGCAGCTGGCGCCTGAACTCTCTATTGTGGCCATGCTGCTGGCTGCCGTCGCAGTCGCCGCACTCGTGGCACCGCTTTGCGAGAGAGGTTTGCTGCGTGTCTTTTACGGGCGCGATGAAGTGCTGCTGGTTCTCGTGACGTTCGCACTGTTTCTGATTCTTGAAGACGTCACGAAGCTGGTGTGGGGCGTCAATCCGCTTTATGTATCCGAGCCCTATATGCTGTTTGGCACCGTCGATATTGGCACCCTCTCCTATGTCGGTTATGACTTCATGCTGGTGCTCGTTGCCATCGTGGTCGGCTATGGCGTCTGGTGGGGTCTGAACCGCACGCGTATCGGCAAGCTGGTGCTGGCCGTGATTCACAGCGAAGAAATTGCCTCCAGTATGGGCGTCAACGTCTCGCGCATTTACACGATCGCCTTCGCTGCGGGTATTTTTCTCGCTGCATTGGGCGGTGCGCTCACGGCCCCCATGATTTCAGTACAACCCGGTGTATCTGTAGGCGTGATCATCGTGTCGTTTGCGGTAGTGATCATCGGTGGACTGGGCAGCATACCGGGCGCGGCCGTCGGCGCACTCATCGTTGGCATTGCGCGCTCGTCTGCCGTGCATCTGATGCCAGTCGCAGAGCTGTTCTCCATTTATCTTGTGATGGCCGTCGTGCTGATGTTCCGGCCCGAGGGACTCTTCCAGCGCATACAGGCAAGGAAAATCTGATATGACGCAGGGAAGTTTTGCGCTCTCGCGCACGTTCGCCGCTGGTTTGTTGTGCATCGTCTTGCTGCTGTTGGCAGGCACTGCGATGCCGCGCTGGCTGACCTTCCTTATCACCATGTCTGCAGCCAACGGCCTGGTATCACTTGGCATTACGCTGCTCATGCGCAGTGGCGTGGTCTCTTTCGGGCAGGGTCTGGTGTTCGCGATCGGTGGCTACAGTGCCGCGTTGGCTTTTGGTCGACTCGGCATCACCGATGCAGTCACACTGGCCATCTCGGGTGGGCTGCTCGCTGCGCTGGTGGCAGCACCGTTCGCCTGGCTGATTGCTCGGTATCGCGGCATTTTTTTCGCGATGCTGTCGCTGGCACTTTCGATGGTGCTGTTTGGCTTGCTGGTGAAATCAGAATCGCTTGGCGGCTCCGATGGTTTCAATATGGGCCGCGCGACCTTCTTTGGCATGCGTCCAGCCGACAGCTGGAACAACTACGCCAACTATGCAGTGACTGTGACACTGGCGGGCATCATTGGCATCGCCATGCGCATCTACTTTGATTCCACACGCGGACTGGTGGCGCTCGCCGCACGCGATAATGAAATTCGTGTCGAGTATCTCGGCAGCTCGGTGCGCGGTCTGATTGCAGGCAATTTCGTGATTGCCGCATTCTGCGGCGGTCTGGGCGGCGCGCTGGCGGTGATATCACTGGGGCACGTCGAGCCCGATTTCAGTTACTGGACGCGCTCGGGCGATTTCGTTTTCGTCGCCATTCTGGCCGGACACCATAGCGTACTGGCGGCCTTTATCGCCTCTACTGTCCTTGAAATTGTGCGTTCGTTTTCCAGCGCCTATTTCCCGAACAGCTGGCAACTGGCGCTGGGATTATTCCTGTTGGCGGTCATACGTTTTCTGCCCAGCGGCATCGGCTCATTGTGGGCAACGCGTTATGCGTCAACCCGTCACAAAGGGGCGACGGCATGACACAGCAACGCTCAGCCATCGTCGCGAGTGGCGTGCAAAAAAACTTTGGCGCAGTGACTGCCGCTGCCGACATTCATCTCGACATACCGCAGGGACAGCGTGTCAGTCTGATTGGCAGTAACGGCGCAGGCAAGACCACGTTCGTCAATATGCTTACGGGTTACATTCAGCCGGATGCGGGTCAGATTCTGCTCGACGGTGACGATATCGTCGGTCTCGAACCACGACAAATTGCGCGCATGGGTGTTGCGCGTTCTTTTCAAATCCCTCAGCTTTACAAGGAGCTATCGGTACTGGACAACATGCTCGCAGCGATCGCATCGCAACAGGGTGCATTGTCGTTCTGGCGACCTGCAAAAAATGCGGCTGCGATCGAACGAGCGCAATCCATGCTTGCACGTTTCGAGCTGGCTGCGCATGAAGATCGACTGGTCGGTGAACTACCCGGCGGTGTGCGCAAACTGCTGGACATCGCGATGGCCTTGACGCGCCAGCCTAAAGTACTGCTGCTGGACGAGCCGACCTCGGGCGTCTCCGCCGATGAAAAATTTCCGATGATGGACACGGTCATGCGTGCGCTCAATCAAGAAAATGTGACGGTGCTTTTTGTCGAGCATGACATGGACATCGTTGAACGCTACGCTGACCGCGTGGTTGCTTTCTACAGTGGCCGCATCATCGCCGACGATGTCCCCGAAAAGGCACTGGCGATGGGCGATGTGAAACGCTATGTGACGGGCGAATTGAGCGAAGCGGACAATCATGCTTGAGATCGCCAACATCGCCGTCTCGATACAGTCAGCGCAGGTTCTGCGCAACGTGTCATTGCAAGTCAAACAGGGACAGATGATCGGTCTGATCGGTCGCAATGGCGCCGGCAAAACCACGACCCTGCGTGCCATCATGGGTCACCTGCCGCTCAACAGCGGCGCGATTCGTTTCGACGGTCAGGATTTGTCATTGCTGCCGCGACATGCGCGCGCCAGCCTCGGCATAGGCTACATGCCTGAAGATCGCGGGCTGGTCCCCGAGCTGACGGTGGAAGAAAACATTCTGATACCGCTGTGGGCTTCAAAAATGGCCAACACCGGACCACGTCTGAATTTCGTCTACGAGGTCCTGCCCGAATTACGCGAAATGCGCGATCGGCGCGCACTGCTGCTCTCGGGCGGCCAGCAGAAACTCGTCGCACTGGGACGTGCTCTGGCCATAGGTACCCGACTTCTGTTGCTCGATGAGCCCTTCGAAGGCGTCGCACCTGCGCTCTCGGCACGTTTGTCTGAAGTGATCGCAAGCCTTCGCGGCAGCGAGCTCTCGGTTTTGATCGCACAGTCGGATCTGAATCATTCACGCAAGCTGCTCGACGCTGAAATCGTCATCGAGCGTGGCGCGAATTCGCCGGCTGGCTGATGTTTAAAAATTTTTCGCGTATACGCTTTGCCGCATGATCGACTGGCGTCACCACATCACACTGCCCGACATGCGTACCGAGACTCACTTCGGTGATCGGTCGCTGCGCTGCTTTACGGTTCGACCACGGTCGTTTTACGCGATGTTCTCTCAGGCAGTCGCGGCCAGACCTGATCACGAAGCACTCGCTTGCAATGATCAACGCTGGACCTATCGACAGCTCGATGCCGAGGTCAATCGCATCGCTCAGGGACTGGCCGGGCGTGGTCTGCAAGCGGGCGAGCGTGTAGTCATGTTCATCAGTAATCGCTGGGAGTTTGTATCGGTACTCTTCGCGCTGCAAAAACTGGGCGCGATCGCCGTACCGGTCGGCACCCGCGAGCAAGGTCCTGGTCTGGCCTACATCGTTCAACAATGTGGCGCAGCAGGTATCGTCTTTGATGATGATCTCGCCGATCGTGTTCCGGACAACGCTACAGCACCTGCCCTGCGACTGCGCATTTCCACCGGCATCAAAGGCGAGACACTCTCCTCGCTCAATGGCCCTGATATTCCGCCTGCAACAGTCGAGGAAGAAGCCTGCGCCTGCATTCTTTATACCTCAGGCACCACCGGCAATCCCAAAGGCGCGATGCTCACGCATTTCAATATTGCGCATTCGGTGATTCATTTCGAAATTGCGCTCAAGCTCACGCACCAAGACCGCGCTGCGCTCGCGGTACCCGCCAGTCATGTGACCGGTCTGATCGCACTGATTGCGGCGATGGTGCATGTGGCCGGCACACTGGTGATCGTCCCCGAGTTCAAGGCAGCGTCATTCGTGCAACTCGCCGCGCGCGAGCGCATCACCTACTCGTTGATGGTGCCCGCGATGTATCAGCTCTGTCTGATGCAGCCGGAATTTCGCACACTGGATATGAGCCGCTGGCGTGTCGGCGGTTATGGCGGTGCCCCCATGCCCGTGCCCACTGTGCAGGCACTGGCCGAAGCCGTGCCGGGACTCACGCTGGTGAACTGCTATGGCTCAACCGAAGTCACCTCACCGGCCACCGTCATGCCACTGGGGCTCTCTGCGATTTACAACGACAGCGTCGGCATTACGGTGCCCTGTGGTGACATCCGCGTGATGAATGACGAGGGTCAGCCGGTGGCAACCAGTGAATCCGGTGAACTATGGATAGGCGGCCCGATGGTGGTGCCAGGCTACTGGGACAATCCGGAAGCGACGGCCAAAGGTTTTGCCGAAGGCTGCTGGCGCTCGGGCGACATTGGCTCGATGGATGAACAGGGACTGGTGCGCATCTTCGATCGCATCAAGGACATGATCAACCGTGGCGGTTTCAAGATTTACTCGGTTGAGGTGGAAAACGTGCTGATGTCCGTACCCGGCGTCGTCGAAGCTGCGGTGGTCGGTCATCCCTGCCCGGTGCTTGGCGAGCGCGTGCACGCCTATCTGTACGCAACCAACAAAACGCTGACTGCGGATACGGTACGCGCGCATTGCGCGGCGCGACTCGCTGATTACAAAGTGCCGGAGCAGGTGGTGTTGACTGAGGGGGCGTTGCCGAGAAATGCTAATGGCAAATTGTTGAAGCGCGCGCTGCGTGGCTGATACGGCTCGAAAAATAATTTTTCGAGCGCACAACGAAAGACGCTGGATCCCGGCTTTCGCCGGGATGACAGTAGTTGTTGAGGCAACGGTAAAATTTCAACCGTCATCATCTGCATATGATGACGGCTGCGTGGGCGGATCGCATGCGATCCGAATTCCCCACTCGCTCCCGGCGAAAGCCGGGATCCAGTGTCTTTGTTTGCATACCACCGGCTTGAATCGCCAACAGACCAGCTTCCGATATCAGATGCCGACCAAAGGCAAAACATCCGCACCCGCATACCGCGCTCTCGCACCCACCGCCTCCTCAATTCGCAGCAATTCATTCCATTTCGCCATCCGCTCCGAGCGTGCAAACGAACCCACTTTGAGTTGTCCGGCATTCCAACCAACAGACAAGTGCGAAATCATCACATCTTCCGATTCGCCCGAGCGCGCTGATACAACCGTAGAAAAACCACAGGCCTTGGCCGCCTGCAGTGCATCGAAGGTTTCACTGATCGTTCCCGCCTGATTGGGTTTGATGAGTACCGCATTACAGGCTTTCTGTGCCGCCGCATCACGCACGCGTGCGGCATTGGTGACCAGATAATCATCACCAATGACCTGCACCTTGTGACCCGCCGCCGCAGTAAAAGCAATCATGCCGGCGGTATCGTCTTCGGCCACCGGATCTTCGATGGACAGAATCGGATAGGTCGCCAGCCAGCGCAGCAATACCTCAATCCACTCACCGGTGTCATACGCCCGCTTCTCCAGACCCGGACGGTAGACACCACCACTGCCGAATTCAGACGCGGCGATATCCAGCGAAATCATTACCTCGCCATGGCGATAGCCTGCTTTCTCAATGGCGCGCGTGAGCATTTGCAGCGCTTCTTCATTGTTCGCAAAATCAGGCCACCAGCCGCCTTCATCGGCCACACCGGCACGACGACCTGCGTCGGCCATCAGATCACCGGCGGCGCGATAAACTTCAGCCACCATCGCCAATGCCTCGGCCATGCTCTGCGCACCCACTGGCATCACCAGCAAATCCTGAATATCAATACGACGACCCGCATGCGCGCCACCACCAAAAATTTGAATTTCCGGCAGCGGCAAGATCACCGATTGATCATGTGGCGCAGCGCTCGTGCTCTGAAGATAGCGCCACAAAGGCAAGCGCTGCGAAGCAGCTGCTGCATGCAAGACGGCCATGGAGGTCGCAATCAGTGCGTTACCGCCCAGACGCGCTTTGTTCGATGTACCGTCCAGTGCAATCAGGGTGTCATCCACCCCGCGCTGATCAAGCGCATCGCGACCGATGATGGCCGGTGCAATCTCGCGCATGACGTTGGCCAGTGCCTTCTGCACGTCATAGCCACCAAAATCCGCACCACCATCACGCAACTCGATGGCTTCATGACTGCCGGTGGATGCACCGGCGGGAGCGATACCCCGTCCCATAGCACCACCTTCCAGATGCACATCCACTTCCACGGTAGGTCGGCCGCGCGAATCCCAGATACGTCGCGCTTGCAGTGATTGAATTTGCGTACTCATGCAGCAAGTTCCTCTTTCCATGCGGCGCGCATATCAGCGAGCCTGGTTGCGGGTGACAATACCCAGCGGCGTGCAAAAGCACGCAGCTTCGTACGATCGGGTTCCGTCAGATATTCCAAAGGTGATTTACCGTCTACGCGCGCCAGCAAAATCGCCGCCAGCAGTGTCGCGATGCGCGCCTCGATGGCCGCGACGCTTTCCCATTGCACGCCAGCGAGATAGTGTTCGGCGAAGGTATCGAAACAAGCCAGATAATTTTCCGTCGATGCAGGACGCCACAGGCATTTGGCAATCAGATGCGTCAGGCAAAACGCCACATCAAACGCAGGATCACCATAGACCGCGCACTCGGCATCCAGAAAAATGGGGCCACTCGGACCGGCGAGAATATTTTTCGGGCTGATATCGCCGTGAATGAGCGCCAGACGATTGCTCGCAGTTTTTTCAATCAATGCCTGCAGCATCGGTGCGCAATCGCTATGCACCTGCGCGGTGGCGCCGAAATAAGGATCGAGCCGCAGCTCGAAGAAATTGCGGTCATAGGCAAAGCGCTCGGCCAGCGCAGGCTGGTTTGCTGTCGCCGCATGAATCAGCACCAGCTGACGCGCCACCTGCGCCGCAAAATCGGGACTGACCTGACCATCGCGCAACTGTATTTTCCAGACCGGATGCTGCTCGGGAGCCAGCCACTGCATTGCAAAACAATACGACTGCGCATCCTCACCGAGAATTTCGGGCACTGCGTTTGGGAGTGTCTGTGCCACTTCGCGTATCCAGGCCAGCTCGGCGTGATTGCGCGCCAGCGGCGCACTCCAGTGAGAGGCCACTTTCAGTTCTGGCAGGGCTTGTTTGATGCACAAAGGGCCGTTACGCGTTTCAACGCGCACGATGAGCGAAGAGACGCCACCGGTCAGGGGCACGATCTCGGGATGTTCCTCGGCGGCTGCCAGTCCCATGCGCACCAGCGCGGGCAGCACGACGCTTGCCTCGTTGGCCATGCGTGTCACGCTTTCTTTTTATGGGGCGCAGCGGTTCAGCGTTTTGCGCCCTGTTTTGAACGAAGCGACACTATACCTGACGAAAAAGCCGTAAGGCCTCATCACCACGGCGAGGTCATCGACGCGCCGGCCGCAGAACTCAAGGCTACGCTCAGAGATGAAAAATCAGCACCAGGAGGATGCCTGTGAGCGCAATGGATGCCCATAAAGCCAGCGTACGCGGCTGATGCATCACCCACTGCAGAATGCCGTTACGCGCTGGGTGAAGTACGGGTCGCAGACGATAGGCAGGCTTGGCCGGCGGTCTTTGGGGTAATGAACGACGTCGCTCCTGACCATTCCAGCGCGGCTGGGTTCGCGCAGCGCGCCGCGCCTGCTCGCGCGCCTCGGCCTTGGCAATCCACTCATCATGTTGTTTACGCTTGCCCGGGTCGGACAATATTTCATACGCGGCGTTAATGAGTTGGAAGGTCTGGGTAGCCTTCGGGTGCCCACCGTGCCGGTCAGGATGAAACTGCTGACACAGTGTCTTGTAGGCCGCCCGAATCACCTCGGGGGGCGCGTTGCGCGCCACCTTCAGATTATCGTAATGAGTGTGAGGACTATTCATGAACCGCTCGAAAATCAGAATAAAAGAAGGCTAATTGAGAATCACAAAACACCTTTGCGTCACCTCAATAAATTGCTTCTTGTCCAAATTTCATCCGAGCTTGTCCCTACCGAACAATCGCTGCTCTACTGCATGACCTTTGCCTGAGCAAGTCCCTTTGTGTATCTGTTCAACAAGCCACTCAAAAAGTATTGATGCCAGCCGTACCTGCGCCATGCCTCACCCTGTGCGCGAATTTCTCTTCTCACAAGAAACTATTTCTGTGAATCATGAACAAAGCTGAGTTCCCTGCTGCAATCACCTACGCCTGTTCATGCAACCCACAGCCTGCTTGCCATCCCCCACCCTCGTAGCCTTACCAACCTGCCAAACGCGGCCGCACACGCAGGCGCTATCTGCACTATTCATGTGCTTTGGCGTGATCATGGGGTCGTGGGCTGGCCGTATACCAGCATTACGCGATGCTTTACAACTCTCCGTAGGCGAGCTTTCCATCGTGCTGTTATGCAGCGGGCTCGGGGCCGCCCTGTCGTCAGCGTTTTCATCGACTTTATCGGCACGCTTGTCGCTGCACTTCAGGGGGTGGATTAGTCAACGCACAAAACTCTTCATCGCTGGTCTGGCACTGCTCTTCTTGCTGCTCATGATTGGCCTGGCGCCCAACCTGCCACTGCTGATGCTCGCCGTTTTTCTGCTGGGTGCCAGTGCCAGTGCTTTTGATATCGGCATGAATGCGGCCGCAGCCCGTCAGGAAAATCTGCAGGCGCGATCGTTGATGGCGCGGCTGCATGCCTGCGCCTGTGCTGGTGGTCTTGGCGGTGTCATGCTCGGCAGTGGCATGGCGTGGCTGCATTACTCGCCGATACAGCATTTCAGCATGCTGATACTGCCCTGCGCGCTGCTACTCTGGTTGGGTGTACGAGGACTGAGTGCGGATGTTGCAAGCAATCCATCAGTCACCAAAAAAACCTTGTTTGTTCTGCCGCGCGGTGACAACGCTTTGCTGGGCATGCTGGGATTGTTGGCGGCGATGACTGAGGGCAGTATCGCCAACTGGAGTGGCGTTTTCATGACAGACCGGTTTGGCGCTTCCATGAGCTTTGCACCACTGTCGCTGGCGGCCTTCTCCGCCATGATGCTGCTCTCGCGCTTTCATGGTGATCGACTCAAGGCCGCCATGGGTGCCCGACGTCTGATTTGCGGTGGAGCGCTCATGGCCGGTATGGGGATTTATCTGGCTGTATTTGCCAACGCGAGCCCGACTGCAGTGACAGGCTTTGCGATCGCCGGACTGGGGCTGGCGCTGGTATTTCCGTTCGTGTTCAGCGCGGCCGGTCAGCAAGGCGCGATGGCCATTACCGGGGTTGCCACCATGACTTATGCCGGCAGCGTGATCGGGCCACCATTACTCGGCGGTATTGCGCAATGGCTGGGACTGCAGGCGGCACTGGGCTTTACCGGACTGCTGAGCTTGCTGATCGCCGGCATCGGTATGCGAGTGCATCTGCTGCGTTAAATATTCATTAGGGATTCGTTATCGACTTCGGTACCTGGATGCGAGTCATCCCACTTTCGATGGCAGGCGGATCGCTGGCAGGAAAGCTCAGATCAATCGCCTCATCAAGCAGGTCCTGTTGCTTCTCAACAGGGTTATGCGATTGCAAATGCCGTTCAGTCATATCCTGCGCCGATGCATTGCACGCATTCACGTCTTTGGGAGTGACCGATCGCGAGGTATCACCAAACGAGGAATGCGCATGCGGATCTTCTTCCCCTTTATCCATACTCGGGTTGGGCTGAATGATCATGCTTTGACTCCTGCCTATCATTGACTGCCTCAGAGGCAGAACCGATAGCTATCGGATATCAGGTCAGCACTAAAGTTCTCGCTAGCGTTCCTCAAAAAGTGCCGAGCGATCCAGATCTGCAACATCAGGCACACCCAGCAGCGCCAGTGTGATGTCTATCTCTTTTTTCAACAGGGTGATCGCTTTTTCCACACCCGCTTGTCCGCCACTGGCCAGTCCATACAAACCGGCGCGACCGATCAGACAGGCGTCAGCACCCAGGGCCAGCGCTTTGACGACATCGCTGCCACGACGGATGCCACCATCCATCAAAACTTGCATCTTGCCGTTGACGGCATCAACAATCGCAGGCAGGGCTGCTGCTGCCGAAGGCACACCATCAAGCTGACGGCCACCGTGATTGGACACCATGACTGCATCTGCGCCATTCGACATCGCGCGTACCGCATCATCGGCTCGCAAAATGCCCTTCACGGCAATGCGACCCTGCCAGCGCTGACGTAGCCACTCCAGATCTTTCCAGTTGACGGACGCATCAAAGGACGCGCTGATGTGCTGCGCCAAGGAGACTAGCTTTTGTGCGGGCGCTTCAGGATTATCGAGATTGCCAAAGGTGAAGCGCGGGCCACTGGCCAATCGCATTAACCAGCCCAGTTTGCTCGCATAGTCAAAAATATTATCGAGCCCTATGCGCGGCGGCACCGTGAAGCCATTGCGTATGTCACGCTCGCGCGGCCCCTGCAATGGCAGATCAACGGTGACCACCAGCACGCGGGAACCGGCGTCCCAGGCACGCTGTATCAGCGCATCGGTCATACCCCGGTCCTTCTGGATATACAGCTGAAACCAGAAATCTTTGCGGCCGCGCTGCGCCAGCTGTTCGATGCTGCAATTGGAATTGGTGGACTGACAAAAGCCTACACCGGCAGTCTCAGTCGCGCGTGCGATGTGCAGATCACCCTCTGGCCACAACAGCCCCGCCAGACCAGTGGGCCCCAAGATCATCGGTGAACTCAGTGAATCGCCGAGAATCTCTACAGACTGCTTTCTCTGACTGACATCCACCATCACCCGTGGTGCAAAGCGCAGTCTGGCGAGATCGGCTTCATTGTCACGCAGGGTGCGCTCGTCATGGGCGCCACCATCGATAAACCCGAAAACGGAACGTGGAAGCTTGCGCCGCGCAATAGCGCGCAGGTCGGCAATATTGATTGCTTGGGTGAAGTGCATCGTGTCTGCCTGCTTTAGTGTTGTTGTGCAGGCATGATACCGAAGGATGCCGCTAGCTGCCCAGAAACGGTCGGACAGCGTTCCAATCAAATTTCATTGAATCAGATTCGACGCCGATGGGTACCCGTGTTACACCGCTGTGATGGCACAGCGTCAAACATAGATTGAATGAGTACCTGTTTCAGCAATTACCTTTTTTCTGCTGACCAGGAGGACAGTGACCTCCCCCGTGCCTATGCCTATCCTTGCCACCGGGACGCCACCCACCACGATGCAACTCCCAACCTTTGGGTCCTTCACGCCAAACGGGCTCGGCATAGACGTAACCTGTCCTTTGCCTCTCCCAGCGACCGGATACCCAGACATGCGCACCGCTCTGCCAATTCCAGTAACCGGGTATCCACACATAACCGGCGCGTGGGGGTGGAATAGGTTCGTTTCGCATGTCGGGTGGCGGCGTGCCACCGGTGATGGTGATACCCCAGCTGATGTTGGGTTCAGCGAGTGCATGATTGAATGAAAATGCGCTCATAAGCGCAAGGCACTGTACAAAATATTTCAAAGAAGTTTTCAAGTTAACACCCCCATCATCAAAGAGCTGCGCCTCATCAACATTTACTGATTTAGGAGGCTGACCTATCAGGGATTGAATGCATTTGAATGAAGAAAAATTCAAAACGCAAGAGAAGAATCTACTTCTAATAAATCTATCTTTAATTTTTCAATTAAACGAGAGAAATTTAATTTTTCCTCCTCTGAAAGCCCCGAAAATTCAGCAACTTTTTGAAGGTCAACCTTAGCGACAGCAACAAAAGCATCCTTGTTTTCTTGATTTAGTATTTTTTTATCCAAAGACTTTCCATACTCAACCATATCCGGAAATACAAGAATTCCCAAAACGTTCCTATGCTTCAGAAAATTAGACATTATTTTTTTCATTGAAATTTCAAGCAAATCCTTGTCTATCGCTTCGACGTCAATTTCCCCTGATTTCCTTTGATTTGACATGACTGTTAACTCATCGACCACATCATTAAATATTCTTCTTAGTCCGTCATTATTCGTCTTAGAACCACCGGGAAATCCGTAAAGATGCGGATATAATTTTATTCGCTGCGGATAACTAATTAAATTTTCCAAAGAAACAGAGTCCATATTTTTTGTTCCGGTTTCTAAATAGCGAAGAAAAGCATCTTGCAAAGGATTTTTTAAAACATTGTTCAAATTATCGTCTTTATTTTTTTCAATTTCAGAGAGACGCCAAGAAGTTTTTAAGTGATCACACAAATCTTTTCTTGAAAATTTAGGAGAGCCTGTAACATCAGCTGGCACACCTTGATTTTCACGCATTTTAATTTGAGCGCTTTTTTGTTGAAAAGCATCAAAATCAGTAGCGGCAAGCCGCATTGCCACTACCCTCTTCTGCAATGCGGGTATCAGGAAAACTGATGAATTCGACGAACCGCTATCTGAATACTGATTCAGAAATTCCATCACGTCTTTGAATGATCCTGGGTTCCAGTATTGGTCAGAATAATGATAAAAATTTAGGAATGCGCCAATAGCATCATCAGAAAACCCCTTATTTTTCAAATCAGCCGTGATGAGCTTGTCTATAACTTGATCTTTATTGTCTATCAAATAGCGCGATCTGAGTGACCCATCTGCCTGGAATTTGGATTCAACCGAAGAAATTTTATAGTCTTCATCAACAAGAGTTTCCAGCAAATTAGATGATAAAACTCTTCCGCCACTCTTTATAGAATCAAGCAGATCCCTTGTCTTTTTATTTTTTTCAAAATTTTTTTCCACGAATCCGACAAACCATTCTTTTGCCCGCCATTCATGGTAGCGACTGATGAGTCCATTAAATTTTTGTGTTATTTTTCCTATCAGGCTAGATGCAGTTTGATGATCATTTTCTTGTATGTATAAACGGGGATTGATGAAAATAAAACCTTTTTCACGATCAAATTTGATTTCGTTTTTCAGCCCGAGATGCCTCTCCCCCACAGACTTCAAGACTGTGTTGTTTGAATAAGAATTGGCTTTTGTCGCGGCCGGCTGCATAGACATCCCTGAATCAGCAGCCCTAAGAAGTAAGTAAGGGCCTATATCGCCAATACGATGGTAAAAGACTTGCCTGAAACAGTCAGTTTATCGATGGATGTCTGGTGTACTACAAAGCGCGTAACGGATTGACTACAACTCAATCAAGCCATGTCGCACAGCGATCAGCGTGAGTTCCGCCTGGTTGGCAACGCCGAGTTTCTGCTTGCCGTTGTAGAGATGGGTACCGACGATATGGAGAAGATTTTTAACGTTTCGGCGATTCGATTGGCAGATGAACTCAGGGCAAGATCGCTGAAGACACCAAAGTCGAGCCAGCGCGCTTGGACGGATTCCCAAGGGCACTGGTCTTAAGCAAGTAGCGCACCACGAACTGAGCGACAGGACATAGGCCTCAAAAAAACTGATAGCGAAAAAGATTTTGTTCGAACAAAGCCAGTACCAGATGCCGTGGCGGATTTTGAACATCATCCTTGGCAATGACAAGACTTCCGGTGCAACGAATTCGCAACACTAGTATGTCATCGCTGAACTGGCTGGTATCAAGACGCGCTATCGTGAGCGCGGGATTACCTATCAAGCCGCCCATCCTTCTGAAGAGGTTCTTTACTCACGCGGGTACCGGGATAAGGTGAAAGGCCTTCCAGTTTCGCAGCCGGTTAAATAGAGGATCACACTTGGCTATATCTGGCGACACATGGTTCGATTTGTTCATGTCGGATGCACCTGACAGCGATGGTACTGCCATGGCCGAGCATGAGCGCATGCATGCGCACTCCGACGCTTATTTTCAGGTGACTGATCAACTGATTGTTGGGAAACACCGCCTGGAGCATTGGCCGAACCGCCGCATCAGCGTATGGGTAGGATCATCGGACCAGAATCCAAACCAATCTGATGATGCTGAGGAGCGCATGCTGCGCTTCGGCTTTGAGGCGCGCACCGGTGATCTGCTGACACCGATGCTGAGCGAGCCGTACGGCGCTGGCATCAGCATGCCGATCTGGCAGGCGCAAGACCTGTCAGTGACCGAGGCATTGGTAGGCTCGCTCCAGAAAGATCTTCAATCGCTGATCGCTGGTCAGCCTGCCGACGACCCGACCAGTGACAGCCTCCCAGGCGAAATGTTGTCATCCGCGCTGATGTCGCGCCTTCCGCATGGGCCTGATCCGTTGAACCGGCACGGCAAGGCACTACAAAAACTCTGCGCGGCATATGGCATCAAAAATTTTCCGCAAGAACAGGAATTCATCGAGTTCCTGTTTGACGATTTGCCTTGCCGCGTAATGGCGCATCCCTACCTTCCCTGCATGCTGTTCAATTTTTTTCTGATGGATGCATGCGCGCTGCAGGGCAGCCTGCGGACTTTGCTGATGCAAACTCTACTTCGACTTAACGAGACCAGCGGTCAGTTCGCTTCCATGTCCCTCGGCCTGGACCACCGGCATTTCATCGTGGCGACTGCTTGTGTCGGCACCGACGAGCCAGCCGATCAACTCCAGCCGCT
>JAIXXZ010000100.1 GCA_027490465.1 Oxalobacteraceae bacterium | reverse complement strand
TGCCATCATCGGCCTGTAACTCCTTCAGGATCGCGCATGCCATTTGACCACTGCGCAGAATGTCGGCGATGCTGTTTCGTCGAGGCGGACTACCCGCCCCTCGAGATAACGCTGACCCAAAAAGAAAAGAAAAAATACGGCAGCATCTGTATTGAAACCGACTGCCCCAACCTCGGTCCGACGGGCTGCGTGCTCGGCGATACCAAACCTTTTAGTTGCAAGCTTTATCCACTCGCTTATAATCCGGCCTCAAAGACGGTCCATTACGATAAGGATTGTCCTTTAATGCCGGAGTACGTTCGCCAACTAAAAGATGCAAAGAGCGAGGCATCCAGACACCTGGCCTCCTGTAAAAAGGAAATCGTCAGGCTGGAAAAATCCGATCCCGGGTTTTTGAAAAATAACTTCGAGATCGACTCGGATTACTTTGATTTGAAAAGACTTCCGATTGCACCTTTACATAAGGACACATCAGAATGAACGGATCCCTATATCGATTGGGCGAAATCAAGAAAGCCCGTCAGTCGCCGCGGGTGATGCGTGTCGGTAACCAGAGCTGGACCGCCAAAAACCTCTGCGTCGAGAGCTACCACGAGGACATCCTCTACTACACCACCCGCTGGGACGCGCTCTGCCCTTATATAGACATCAGCGACGAGATGCTGGCCATGGCGCCTCGGCCTTTCGTGGTTTATGCGCTGCCGCCGGACAGCCCCTATGGTGTTCCCATCAATGACAAGTACGGGCTGGTAGATACCGCCTCGGACGAATTCTGGTGCGAGGAGCGCCGCTCGCGCAAATTCCGCGAGTTCGACAAGCAGTACCGAGGCTTCAAGTACACCGAAGAGGTCATCAAAGGCAAGGATCTGACCGTTGACGATATGTTCGAAATGGGTGGTGCGCATTTCGAAAAATGCTACATCGCGGACGAAGAAGTCGCAGGATTTGTCGATTATGTAAAAAATCTCGAGGTGCTGGTTTTGCGCATGCATTCGCCCGAGGGTGAGCTGGTACTGACGGATGTCTCGGTGATTCTGCCGAAGTACGATCAGCTGTATGGCAGCTTCTGCCAGTGGAATCGGGATTTCAAGACGCGCTCGCCGGGCAACTATGCGTGCTTGTTGGCTTGCCGCTGGGCTGCACGCAATGGTTTGCGGTACTACAACCTGGGTCCTGTGGACGACTACGGTTACAAGGCCTTATTCGTCACCGACTACGAGCCCATTTATGCGATGGCACTGGTCGATCCTGATCACCCGCTGGCGCTGGATCCTACTTCACCGCTGAAAATCGACTTCAAACCCGAAGAATTGAATCAGATCTATCGCCACGGCGAACCTGTCCAGCTCAAGAACTGCGCCGCCTGATCGCCAGGCGACACAGTTCTTGAATGGCCGGGAGGAGACGATAACGCGTCTCCACCGCTGCAGGTGTCAGGTGGTTCGAGCAGGACCGCTTGATCGGAAGTTGGGGTCGTCATCCCCGAACAAGTGCTCTTCACCAAAGCTGAGGTCATAATCGATTGTCAGCTCCTCATTGCGTGCGATGTCGCGCACAGCCTCGAGCACGTCTTTCTCATTGAAGCGCAAATTCGGTGTCTTTGAGTGGTTCAGGTAAATCGACAGATTGACCGCATTCATACCGATTTCCGGCGCAAAAACCCGACCTTTCTCGACCAGACAGAAGCTCGCCAGATGCTTGCGAACGCTGCTCGGGACTTTTTTAAGTTCGATGCGCGAAAACTTGATTTCTTTTTTGCTCACCATGCTGTTGAGCGGCTTGGTCCCTTTGGGTATATCACGCAGCGCAAACACGCCGATGCCATGAAGTTGGGATACACCGAGCTTGCAGTACACCTCGCCCAGCAAATGTTCATACAGTTTTTCTTTCAGACTGCTCATGGTCCTGATCTATCAAGAGGTTGATTCATGGCGCCCGGCCAGAGTTTTTGGCCTGACGTTCGCTGCTCCGCAACATTTTACGCCAAGCGGTGGTCCGGTCTGCGCATCGCCGGGAATTTACTGCGTTTCTGCAATTGCTTGAATTTTATTGAACTGGGCGTGTATTTTATTTGTCGGAAACTTGATTGACAGCTATTTTGCGTGCGGATATCGTCTCTGCATTCTGAATTCAGAATACAAAGAGATTAATTTTTTGGCAAAAATCGCCCCGCATGCAACTCATTACGCCCCAGCCTAGTCTGGTCGATCAGGTCTATGAGGCCATCCTGTCGCAAATCATGGACGGCAGGTTTGGCCCTGATTCCCGTCTGGTTCAGGAGGAGCTGGCCGAGACCTTTGGTGTCTCCAGGCAACCTGTGCAGCAGGCCCTGCTGCTCCTGCGCTCGCAGGGGATACTGACCCAGGCACCGGGACGGGGGTTAATGGTGTCCGGACTGGACGCACAGCGAGTGCGCGATCTTTATGAAGTGCGCGGTGTGCTGGACGGACTGGCCAGCGCCAAGGCAGCCGAGCGTGGCAGTGCGCAGGCGCGCGCCGAGGGTGCTCGCTACATAGAGCTTGGTCAGGCTGCGGTCGAGAGCCAATCGATTGCGAAGCTGGTCAATGCCGACATGGATTTCCATTTCTTTATTTACCGCCTATCAGGGAATATCCACATCGCCGAGACTTGTTCGCCCCACTGGAGTTATTTCCGCTGTGTGATGGGCGCGGTCCTGCTGCACGGTGAGACACCCTCCGATATCTGGAGCCAGCACAAACTCATACTTGATGCGATCGTCGACGGCGACGCTGTGCGAGCAGAGCAGCTATCGCGCCATCATATTTCGCATGCATCGTCCACGCTCAACCTGAATCTGAGTGCGCAGTTGGGCAGGGCGATGACGAACCAAAAGAATTAGCAGGGGGGAGAGCAGTAGCAGCAACGTAGTTGTAGTCACAAAAACCGAAGACAGATGCGCACATAACTATTCGACAGGCGCGTCGCTTTCGAAAGGAGAGAAGCATGAAGTGCAGTACCGGAGCGACGATCAAGACCACGTCGTTCATATCTGAGTCCAGCGTCGGAGCGCTGGCCAATGCCGTGCTCGTTGCGAGAACTCTGTTGAGGAGTGCTCACAGATGAGCCATGTAGATAATTTCGGCACGCTCTACCAGACGCTGCAGCGTACCGTCGCCCGCTTCCCGGACGGTGCTGCGTATGCAGTGCCAGCGATGCCCGGTCGTGCTTACCATCCGCAGGGCTGGGAGGTGAGCTGGCGCGAAACAGCGCAACAGGTAGAAGCCAAAAAGGCCATCTATCAGGCGGCCGGTTACGGACTGGGCCACCGGGTTGCCATTCTTTTCGAGCAGCGACCCGAATTCGTTTTTCACTATCTCGCGCTCAACGCACTCGGCGTATCGGTCGTTCCGGTCAATCCGGATTATCGGCGCGATGAAATTCATTATCTCGTCGAGCACTCCGAGGCCGTACTGCTGGTAGGTGTGCAATCCCGCGCCGCAGATTTGCAAGCGGTCGAGTCCGATCGTCATGGTGCGTGTCGCTATGTGCCTTTCGATGATTTTCCTGCCGTGCTGCCGGTAGCGCCCACAGCCGCACAATCGGGTGAGCCTGATGCGCAAACCGAAGCCGCTTTGCTTTATACCTCCGGCACCACCGGACGCCCGAAGGGCTGCGTACTCACCAATGAATATTTTCATACCTTCGGCATGAATTATCTGACGCTGGGTGGTGCGCTGACGATGTCCGAGGGTGTCGAGCGTCTTTACAACCCTCTGCCGCTGCATCATGCGAATTGCCTGTCGATTTCGCTGCCCAGCATGCTGATTGCAGGCGGTTGTCTGATTTTCCCCGACCGCTTTCACGCCAGCACCTGGTGGAAGGATGTGGTGTCTACGCGCGCGACTGTTGCGCAGTTTCAGGGTGTGATCCCTAACATTCTGCTCAAGCTTGCACCTTGCGACGAAGAGCGCCAGCACACCCTGCGTTTTGCGCTGTGCGCCGGTGTGGAGCCCAGTCAGCATGAGGTGTTTGAAAAGCGCTTTGGTCTGCCACTGGTCGAGATGTGGGCCATGACCGAAACGGGTCGCATGATCTCTGACAATCACGAGCCTCGTGCCATCCATACGCGCGCTTTCGGTCGCGTGAGTCCGTGGATTGAGGCGCGTGCGGTCGATGAACATGGCAACGAAGTGCCAGCGGGTGAACCCGGCGAGCTGGTCATACGGCACAGCGCTGCAACACCGCGCAAGGGATTTTTCTCTGGTTATCTGAAAAATGAAGAAGCCACCGAGACCGCATGGAAAGGTGGTTGGTTCCATACGGGCGATGCGGTCATGCGCGATGCGCAGGGCATGTTCTATTTCATGGATCGTAAAAAAAATATCATCCGTCGCGCGGGCGAGAACATTGCTGCCGCTGAAATCGAAGCCTGTCTGACCGCTCATAACCTGGTCAAACAAGTTGCGGTGTTGGCTGCACCCGATGAGGTGCGCGAAGAGGAAGTGATGGCCTGTGTGGTAGCGCGCAATCCTGAGGATGTGGCGCAGGCATCGCAGCGTGAAGCGATAGCGCAAGCGCTGTTTGATTGGTGCTATGAGCGCATGGCGTATTTCAAGGCGCCGGGCTGGATCTTGTTTGTGGACAGCTTGCCTATGGGGACTTCAGCCAAAGTGCAGAAGATTCATATTTTCCCTCCAGGGACAGATCCTCGACAGCAGGCCGGTGTGATCGACTTGCGTCACTTGAAAAAACAGCAAAAGCAAACCAAGCCAGCGATGGCGAACTGATCACGGAATAGAGATGATGCAACCTCCCAAACTCCATGCCGATATGGCCGCTGGCGTCATTGCACGCTTTCTGAAAGCGCGCGGTGTGGATCGTATTTTTGCGCTGTGTGGTGGTCACATCATGCCGATGTGGATGCAATGTGATGCCGAGGGCATACGCATCATCGACGTGCGTGATGAACGCGCTGCCGTGTATATGGCGCATGCGTACAGCGAACTCACGGGTCAGCTGGGCGTGGCCATGGTGACGGCCGGTCCCGGCATGACGAATGCGATGACCGGTATCGCCAATGCGCACACGGCGCGCGCCTCGGTACTCGTACTGTCGGGCGTTCCGCCGCAGGCGCAGGAAAATCGTGGCGCTTTGCAGGATCTACCGCATGTGGACATGGTGCGTCCCATCACACGCTATGCACGTACCGTGCGCGAGCCGGCGCTGGTGCTGCAGGAACTGGATGAAGCCGTATCGCGTGCAATGGGTGAGGGCGGTGATCCTGGGCCTGTTTATCTTGATTTTCCGACGGATACCTTGCGCGGTATTGTCCCCGCGCCGGTGCAGCTCGCAGAGCACTTTCAGCCAAAGGCACCGCTGGTGCTGCAAGCGGATGTGGCCCGAGTCGATGCTGCGGTTGAGCTATTGTGGTCAGCCAAACGTCCGCTGGTCATCACCGGTCGTGGTGCGCGCCGTGCAAAAAAAGAGATTAATGCGCTGCTCGACCAGCTGGGCGCGGTCTATCTCGACACCGGTGAGAGCAAGGGCTTGGTCGGTGACGAACATCCTTCGTTCATCGGCGCTATGCGCGGTGCTGTGATGGGCGAGGCTGATCTGGTGATCACGATTGGCCGCAAGATGGATTTCCAGCTGGCCTATGGGTCGCCAGCCGTCTTCAGCAAGGCCAAGCTGTTGCGCATTGCCGATTGTCCGGGTGAGTTGCGTGATAACCGTCGCGGTGACGTTGAATTGTTTGCGCATCCGGCAGCGGCCATCAGCGCGATTCTGAAAGCGGCAGCGCAGCGCATACCAGCGACCGATAAGGATTGGGCACGCGGCATGCGCGAGCAGCATGAATCACGCTCGCGCAAACTTCGCGAGACCATGGCCAATGCACCATCCGACAGCGAAGGCAGGATTCATCCCAATCGGGTCTTGCATGAACTGCAGGCGCGCTTGAAACCTGATGCCGTCGTTGTAGCGGATGGCGGGGATTTTCTGAGTTTTGCACGAGTCGGTTTGTCGGGTGGCAGCTACCTTGATCCTGGCTCGCTCGGTTGTATTGGTGTGGGTACCGCGTTTGGTGTGTCCGCCAGTCTGGCTTATCCGGATCGGCAAGTGCTTGTCGCCACCGGCGATGGTGCTTTTGGTTTCAATGCGATGGAAATCGATACGGCGGTACGACACGGTGCGAAACCGCTGATCGTGGTCGCCAACAATGGCGCGTGGCAGATCGAAGTACACGATCAGACCGATACGCATGGCAAAGTAGTCGGTACCCGCTTGCAGTTTGCGGATCACGCCGCAATGGCACGCGCCTTCGGCATGCATGCGCGGCGGGTCGAGCGTGCCGAAGATTTAGGCGCAGCGATTGATGAAGCGATGCAGAACCTGCCGGCCTTGCTGGATGTGATCGTATCGCCGGAAGCGAAATCATCCGATGGCAAATCGGGTCTCGCATGGATACCGGAATTGCAGCCACTGAGTACCTGGGAAGTTGCAGAGCAGCAGTGGCGTCATGCAGAAATAGCCAAATGAGTCTCAGCCAAGTGCCGAAATAAGGTTCAAGCAGGATGCCGGTGTTTTGTCCGGCTTTTGCGTGAAATCCGGACAGGCAGTTTGAATCACGACCTGTTTGTCCGGATCAGCGCGGTATCCACAAGATACTCAACAAAACCAGGCAGTAAATTTAGTCTCCGTATTGGCCTCTTTTAACACAACCCCTTCGGGGATCGTGTTTTTTAATATTTAACAGACTACGATTATCACCTGAAGACCGTGACTGCCAAGAGACTGTTCAATAATTAGCCGAAGAGATTTGTAAGATTATCGAGTAAGTCAGTTTGATGGTTGCGAATGCCATTGAATAGAAAATCGTCTAGCGTAACCGGGGCGTTAACCGGATTCTCCAAAATAATCGCTTGTGTGAAATTTTGAGCATGAACATAAACATTCGTTCTGCCTCCGCCATTTACTATCTGCAAGTCATTTAAATTAATAGTGCCATATGATCGTAAATCAATTTTATCGCTCCCGCCAAAACCAAAATCGAGAATAGTGTCGACTTCGGTGATTGCAGAGGATGAAAAAAAAGGTTTTGTAAATACAAAAATATCAGTGCCGCCACCACCTTTTAAAATGTCAAAACCAAATCCGCCATCAATAATATCGTTACCGCCGCCGGCAAAAATAGAGTCATCGCCACCACCACCCCAGAATACATTATCCTGATCATTCCCGATAATCATGTCATTGCCTTTGCCAGTCCTCACTGAAGAAATATTGATATAGTCATCAATTAACGTAGACGTTGACAATTCAGGTGACGCCAGGACTGCGTTTCCTTTTTCTAATGTCAAGTCAATGATAAGTCCATCAGAAATTAAAATGCCGTCCAAAAAATCATAGGTGGCGACGGAATTGTTATTTAATTTATTTGAATTTGTGCCATCAATTATGTTGTGGCCAGAGCCTCCTTTGATGATGTTGAACCCATCTCCACCTATTAAGACGTCGTCTCCCGCTCCACCATAAATCGAGTCGTTACCTAGGCCGCCATCAATGCGATTGTCTTGAGAGTCTCCCTGGATTATTTCTGAGAAAGCACTACCAACAAGGTTCTCGAAGTTATTGAAACCACTGCTGCCATCAAATTTGATCAGCTTTCCATCTGTTGTAATTTTCCCAGAGGCGAAACGAATATGCAGCGTGTCTATGCCCGAACCACCATCAATAAGGATATCTTTTCCGAGTTCTGCGTGAATGACATCATTGCCGCCGCCACCCGATAAGCGATCTGCGCCATCGCCGCCTATCAGTACATTGTCCTGATCATCGCCGGTGAGCGTATCGTTGCCTGCGCTGCCGGTCAGGTTTTCAATGGAAATCAAGGTGTCGATGTCATAAATCACTGAATTTCGGTCTTTAATGGAGGCTTGCCCGGTTGATAAATTGGCGTCTACCGAGTGCTCTGGGAATAAATTGCTGTAAGAAACCGTGTCTGCACCGAGACCGCCGTTGAGCACATTGTTTTGATTACTACCTTCAAAAATGTCATCGCCTTGACCACCTTGCAAGTTTTCGATCGAAGTTAAAGTCGTATTAAAACTGGAAGAATAAGTCAGTACGCCGTTGTTTTCCGAAAAATTCGTGGCAAACCCTTGCGATAGGCTTGCAAAAATTCTGGCTGTGGCGGTACTAAAGTCCGCATAATCAATACCAATTCCGCCGTCAAATTTATTCAAACCTTCGATGTCGATCAGCCAGTCACTACCTTCGCCTCCAAAGAGTTGATCATTACCCTTCCCACCGATCAAGTAGTCATCGCCTGCGTCACCAGAGAGCAGATCATTGCCATTGTCACCGATCAAAGTGTCTTTACCGGCCAGTCCATACAAAGAATCATCGCCATTACGACCCTCAATCCGGTTATTCTGGTTACTACCGGATAATTGGTCGTCAAATTTGCTGGCTATGATGTTTTCAATGGAAATCAAAATATCTGCATCGCTACCGGAATTTATGCCCTGAATATCCAGGCCGCCGAACAGACCTTCGGTTGCAAGGCGATAATCAGCGGTATCAGTGTCATCGCCACCATCAAGAGTATCTCCACCGATACTACCTATCAGCGTGTCATCGCCTCCAAAACCGTACAAAGTGTCTGAACCTGAACCACCATCCAGAGTGTTGTTTGCATTGTTTCCCCAGATTTTATCGTTACCAAGTCCGCCAATGACGTTTTCAAAATCAGAGATGTTATCGGTTTCTAGCGTTATCCCAAGGCCATCGATAACGCTGCTTGAGTTTTCAATTAATGAAACTGTGGCATGTTGATCTGAATTGGTATATGAAAAACTTAAAGTATCGATACCATCACCACCATTGATGATGTCGTCTCCCGGTCCGCCCCGAATCAGATCATTACCTCCCAGTCCATTAATTTCATTTTTACCAGAACTGCCAAAGATAAAATCATTAAGATTGGAGCCAACAGCATTTTCTATAGAGATCAAAGTGTTCGTGCTGCTTTTAATCCGCACATCTGGGCTGACGCCAGGGATATACAAAGGCCCATAGCTTTCTACATAGGAAAGATTGGAGTTTAAATCGATCGTTACAATAGGCGATACCAAAAAGTCCCCAGAAAAATTCCTATAAGAAATGGTATCGTCAGATTCGCCTCCATTGAATGTGTTATCGCCATTCCAATCTGCGAAGGTGTCGTTACCCAACTCCCCCTGTAAATTATCATTGCCGTAGCCGCCATCCAATTGATCATTGCCATCGCCACCAATTAATTGATCATTTCCCTCGTCACCAAACAGATAATCATCGCCAGCTTTACCATTGATTAGATCATCCCCTCTGCCGCCACTCATGATATTGATGCCAGCATCACCTGCCAGCTGATCATTACTCAATCCACCGACTATGTTTTCCATGCTGCTGAAAGTATCATTGCCGACAGTGCTAAGACTGGTTCCCCGCTCGAGATCTACATTGACTGAAACGCCATGATCGGAATAATCGAGCGTATCGTTACCCAAGCCACCTTGAATTTGGTCATCACCTTCTCCGCCGGATATAACATCATTGCCCACACCACCCATCAGCGTGTCGTTTCCTGCATAGCCAAACAGATGTGATGTTGCGGCGTTACTCTGGATAATATTGTTGAGCGAATTTCCGTGACCTTCGAAATAAACGGCATTGCCGACATGTTCTAAATTCTCTACCTGTGCTTGCAGTTGGAAGTATTGCAAGCTGGTTCGTACTATGTCATTGCCGCCATTTTCTAGCTCAACAATGTCGTCAAGCGTATCCGAGATGATGTACACATCATTACCCACGCCACCGACCAGAGTGTCTTGACCATCGCCACCGTTGAGCAAGTCGTTGCCATTGCCGCCTTCTAAGCGATCATTACCGCCTAGTCCCATGAGAGTGTCGTCGCCATCCATTCCCTCCAAACTATCATTGCCCGTACCGCCGATTAATTGATTATTGAGGCTGTTACCGATGCTTTGAAATGCGCCGCCACTACGGTTAATTAAAACTTCAAGATTGGCGCCTAGTGTGTAAGAAGATATTGGCGAGTTGATGACGATGGCATCGTACCCTTCGTTTCTGTATTCCACCACGGTATCGTTGCTATCGATGAAATAGATGTCATTGCCTGCATTGCCTATCATTTGGTCCGTACCTGCGCCGCCGTCCATGGTGTCGTTGCCGGTTCCTCCGAGCAATAGGTCGTTACCTGTACCGCCTAATAGAAGATCGTCGCCTGCGCCGCCGCTCAGTGTGTCATTTCCAGCACCCCCGTCTAGTACATCGTTTCCGGCACCACCGATCATTAAATTGTTTCTACTGTTGCCAATCAGGGTGTCATTGCCACTGGTCCCGGTGAAGGTTGAATTTGCGATGGTATTAATGAGGTTGTAGCCGCTTTGCAATAAACGAATAATGGCGTCGATGTTGAATAGCATGTCAGTCTCCTATGGATCAGAAGATGACGCGGTCGGTCATTCTTCCGATTACTGCTGTGCGTCGGAAAATTTCAAGTAGTGTTTTTTTGAGCAGGATGCTTGTGCAAGTGATGCTCGTATTGAGAAGGCTATTGGAGTATTTGTCGCGGGCGGGGGATAGTCAAATTCCGCGAGATACTATTGTGTGTTGCTTTTATGGTGGCTATTTTTTTGCGAGGTTGGGCGCAAAGCGATTACTCGGCTTTGATTGATAGTTTTGAGAGCTTCGAGGTTCAGATGCCTTGGTCGCGCTGTGTGTTTGTTGTACGCGGGCTGCGTTTTTGCGTCAGGGTTTTGGCCGCAAGAAGATGACTGCAAGGAGATGGCCGCAAGAAAAAGCAGCCATCTTCTTGATTGCTTACGCGATATGCCTAGTCCAGTAGCTTTTGAAAATAGCCTGGTATGGCAAACAACCCTTGATGGGTCGCGGGATTGTAGTAATTAAGATCGGTCAGCCCGGCGGAGGTGATGATTCCGGCGATCTGGGTGGCATCGGCTTTTCGAGGATCAAGATCATTGCTGCAAACCGCGAATGACCAGTAAGCACCATAGAGTGGAATGTAAAGACCCATCGGTGCGACGATGTTGAAATCATTCTTTAGCCGCTGGTACAGCATGGACACAACATCAGGTCGGAAAATGGGTGAGGCAGTATGCAGCACCATCGCACCACCCGGATTGAGCAGTTTTTTGACGGAGGAAAAAAATTCAGCGGTATATAAAGCTGATGCAGGTGTATCGGGATCAGTCAGATCCAGCAGCACGAGATCGAAACGTTCAGCGGTGTCGCGGACATACGCCAAACCATCGCCAATGCGTACTTCCACGCGTGGGTCATCCAGCGCGCCATGATGAATATTCTGAAAATACTCGCGCGCGACACGGATGACGACTTCGTCGAGCTCTGCAATGACGACACGTTCAACACTGGGGTATTTCAGCAGTTCCTCGGCCGCACCACCATCACCACCGCCAAGTATCAGAACGTTCGCAACCTTGCCATGGCTGGCGGCAGCCGGATGAACCAGTGCTTCGTGATAAAAAAATTCTTCTTTTTCCGAGGTCATGTAGTCGCCATCCAGACGGAACAAGCGACCGAACTGCGGTGAGTCATGTACCTCGATGAGCTGGTAGGGAGATTGTTCGCGATACAGCACCGGCCCCAGCTGGTATGCGTAAGCACTGTGCTCATTGAGCTTTTCCCGGCCCATGGTTTGAGCGCTGTGCGCTGCACCGATTTCACCGCGCTGCAACTGCTGATAGCTGGCTTCGGCAGGGTCGAACAAGGCGGTCATTGCCTCCAGAAGCTGGGACGCTTTTTTGCTGTTATCTGTCGAAAAATTGCATACATAGACATCGAGCGTGACCGCAGATTGTTCTGGCCAGGTATGAATGGCCAGATGCGACTCGGCCAGCAGTACTGTGCCCGTCACACCGCCGGGGGAGTCACCAATCCCGGGAAATGCAACAAAGGTATCGCCGACGACGGTCAGGCCGCAGCTGCTCACCAAGTTCAGGCAGGCTTGGCGCAGACCCGACTCGTCGGACATCAGTTTCAGGTTGTTTCGGCAGCCGGACAAATCTGCAGTGAGATGAATGCCTTGCATTTTCTTGATTGGATTTAACGTTTAGATAACAAGTTAGCCTTTGATTGTGCCATCAAAACAAGGTCGGGCAAAATAACGGTACGGGTAAGTGGAATTTCATTAATTAAATAAAAACATTCGCTGATATGACGACACACGAAGCAAAAACAAATTCAACGCGCACACCGCGTCTCGAGATTGAATACCTTGAATGGAATCCTGCTGGTGCTCGCACCATGGTGCTGGTTCATGGCTGGCCCGATTCGGTGCGCACCTGGTTTCAGGTAGCACCTGCTTTCGCAGCCGCCGGCTACCGAGTGCTTGCACCCTCCGTACGCGGTTATGCGGGAACGCGCTTCTTGGATACCGCGACTCCACGCATTGCGCAATTGTCTGCGTTGGGTCGCGATCTTCTGGATTTCGTCGATGCACTCGGCTTGCACAATCCAGTACTCGTGGGGCATGACTGGGGTGCGCGCGCGGTTGCCAACGCAGCAGGTTTGCGTCCCGGTGTGGCATCGCATTTGGTGATGGTGTCGGTGGGCTACGGCACCAACACGGTACAGCAGCAGCTGAGTCTGGAGCAGGCCAGGAATTACTGGTACCACTGGTTCATGGCCACGCCGCTGGGTGAGCGATCACTGCGCGAGGACAGGCGTGCCTTTGCCCGTCTGATGTGGGATCTGTGGTCTCCACCCGGTTGGTTTGATGAGGCCGAGTTTGAGGCAACTGCCGAAGCTTTTGAAAATCCTGATTGGGTGCCTATCACGCTGAGTTGTTATCGTCATCGTTGGGGATTGGCTGAGGGCGATCCCGCTTATGCGAAGGATGATGCCGCGCTTGAACCCTTGCCGGTATTGGCCGATCCCATGCTGGTCATACATGGTACGGCTGATGCTGTGAATCCAGTGCATACATCAGCGGGTAAGGAAGCCTGGTTTACCGGTCCGTACCGACGGGTGTTGATCGATGGCGTTGGACATTTTCCTCAGCGCGAAGCGCCACAGCATTTGATCAAGGAGATCGTGGAATTCTGCAGCTAATTGTGCAGACCTGTATGATGTCGCAGCGTTGAACAAAAACACTGCGCCGTACGCGCTATCAATCATGATTTATCCTCGCCCCGCGCGCAGTTCGCGTCAGATTCACGGACTCGCTATCTTGCTTCTGAGCGGTTCGCCCGTGGCATGGTGCGATGACATTCGCAGCTTGCCAGCAGTCGAGGTATTCAGTTCGCGTTACAGCCTGCTGGGTGCGGCGGATACTGCAAATGAAGGTGCCGTCGGACAAGCGCAAATCAACACGCGTGTGGTTGCTCGCACGGGTGAGGTTCTCGAGGTTGTGCCGGGATTGATCGTCAGCCAGCACAGTGGTGAAGGCAAGGCCAATCAATATTTTCTGCGAGGCGTCAATCTCGATCATGGTATCGATTTCCGCTTGACGCTCGATGGCATGCCCATCAATCAGCGCAGCCATGCTCATGGTCAGGGCTGGGCAGACCTGAATTTTCTGATTCCTGAGCTAATCTCGTCGATTCACTATCGCAAGGGCCCTTACTACGCGGCCGAAGGCGATTTCAGTTCTGTCGGTTCAGCCAATATTTTTTATGCAGACACTCTGGATAAAGGCATAGCGAGTGTAGGCATAGGGCAGGGTGGTTATTACCGAACGCTGCTGGCCAATGCCCCAAAATTTCATAATGGCCGGTTGCTCTACGCACTGGAGCTTTCCCATTACGACGGTCCATGGATCAATCCCGACAACTACAAAAAATACAACGGCGCACTGCGTTATTCCGAGGGTACCAACGCGAATGGTTTCAATATCACCGCGCTGGCTTATTCAGGACAGTGGAATTCGACTGATCAGATACCTTGGAGCGAGTACAAGCAGGGACTGATTTCGCGTTGGGGTTCCATGGATACCTCATCAGGTGCGACCGCCAGTCGTTATAGCTTGTCGGGCGAGTGGCGGCAGTCTGATGCGAACGGAAGTTTGAAAGCGCAGGCGTATGTCATTCAGAATTATCTCGATCTGTATTCCAACTTCAGCTATGTGGCCAATGAGCAGTTCAATCAGCACGATAGTCGGGTGACATCCGGCCTGAATCTCTCCCGCAGCTGGAATATCGCCGGTCTGGGCAGAGAAGCCGTCAACACATTGGGCATGCAATTCCAGAACGATAATGTGTTCAATGGTCTTCACACCACAGAGCGTCGTGTGCGCATTGCGACCACGCGCAGCGACCATATTACGCAGAGCAGTATTGGCGTCTACGCCGAGAATCATGTGCACTGGAATGACTGGCTGCGTACCGTGAGCGGTGTGCGTGGCGATTTTTTCCGATTCAAAAACCTGGGTTTGAGTCATTCCACCAATACCGACACGATCAGTGATTTTATTGCCAGTCCCAAGCTAAACGTGGTCTTCGGCCCCTGGTACAGCACCGAGTACTACTACAGCGTTGGCAGCGGATTTCATTCGAACGATGCCCGCGGCGTGACTGCTGGACCAGGTTTTACAGGTACCTCGGGAAGATCACAGGGGCTGGTGCGCAGCTTCGGACACGAGGTAGGTATTCGGACCGAAATCATCAATGGTTTGCAAAGCAGTTTGGCCTTGTTCCAGCTCGATAATGCATCCGAAATTGTGTACGTCGGCGACGAGGGCACCACCGAGGATTCAGGTCGTCGCAGTCGCCGTGTGGGTTGGGAGTTCAACAATTACTACAAAGCGTCCGACTGGCTGACGATTGATGCCGACCTTGCTTTTGCAAGGGCGCGATTCAGGGATGCCGGAGGCGAGGGTCGGTTCATTCAAGGTGCAGTCGAAGGCGTGGCTTCGCTGGCCGCGGTCGTGGATCATGGCGGGCCTTATTATGGTTCCGCACAATTTCGCTATTTCGGGCCGCGTCCTCTCAGGGAGGACAATAGCGTGCGTTCTGATGGCACAAGAACCGTGAATGGCCGCGTGGGCTATCGCATTGATAAAAATACGCAGCTTGAACTGGTGGGCTTCAATTTGTTTGGTCGTGAGGATTCAGCGATCGACTACTACGGTAGCTACGATGCGTCGAGCATCGGTGGCACATCGACCGCCGGTCGGGTTTTCCACCCAATCGAGCCCAGAACCTTCCGCCTGATTCTCATCAGCCGTTACTGAGCGTTCTGCTCCTCCGCCAACAGCGTCTTTCGTTGCGCGCTGACTTTTCCTCCTCTTTTCATTGCCTTTTTAAAAATATTTAAGAAGGCGAACACCCCGAATAGCCTTGATTTCCCTAGGTCTCCCCTACAGCAGGGTTTTTTTGTGACTGATGGGTTGACGAACGACTGATTTATTGTCAAGATTCAGTGACAATTAAAAGTGTAAATCACGGTTTACATTATTAGTTGCTCAATACCGCGTCAGGCTTCAGGAGATGCGGGGCGCCTGCAGGCGGGGTCCGGCAGGGTTACGGGTGTTTTTCTAAGGAGTATTGATATGTCTGACAGAGACAAGGTTTGGCCTACCGGCCTGACAGAGGCAGAGTCTGAAGAGATTCATCGCCATCTGATTCAGGGCACGCAGCTGTTCGGGATGATTGCCGCATTCGCCCATCTGCTCGCGTATATCTATTCACCTTGGCTTCACTAATTTTCGGGGGAACTCAAGATGATTTACGGAAAAATGTGGTGTGTGGTTAAGCCGTCGGTGGGTATTCCCATCATCATCGGCGCTGTTGCTGTTGGTTCGTTCGCAGTGCATTTGTCGCTGACGCTGAACACAACCTGGGTGAAGAAATTCCTCAATGGCAGCGCAGCACAGGTATCGGCAATTCAGTCAGACACGGTACAACCCGTGGCGATGCTGGTTGCGCAAGATCCTGCGCGAAAGTAGTTTTGTTCGGGATTCATGGTTCGGAACCTGCAGGTTCCGAACCATGGCTGAACCCACTTCCTGAACGGGTAACTGGCGTCGGGAAACGTCGGGAACGACATGCAGACACCTACCCTTCAACAGGAAATTCGACGTAGCTGGGCCCGAATCGGCTCCAGATTCCTTCCTTTCGCTGATGCCGCGACACCGGATCTTCCGCTATCGCGCTTGCTCAGACTATCGCTGTTTCAAGTATCCGTCGGCATGGCACTGGTGCTGATGATCGGTACTCTCACTCGCGTCATGATCGTCGAGCTCAAAGTGCCGGCGGCACTGGTCGGCATCATGATTTCTTTGCCTCTGATCTTTGCGCCTTTTCGCGCGATCATTGGTTTTCGCTCGGATCATCATCGCTCTGCGCTTGGATGGCGCCGCGTACCTTATCTCTGGATGGGGACGATGGTGCAGTTTGGCGGACTGGCCATCATGCCGTTTGCGCTCCTGGTGTTGTCCGGCATGGGTCATGCGTCGCATGCGCCCGCCTGGGTCGGGCATATGGCGGCTGGCATTGCCTTTCTGCTCGTGGGTGCGGGTCTGCACACTACGCAGACCGTCGGTCTGGCGCTGGCGACGGATCTCGCAAGCCCCGAATCTCGCCCCAAAGTTGTGGGGCTGATGTACGTGATGCTCTTGCTGGGCATGATCGTCAGCGCCATTATTTTTGGTGCCGCGCTCGCCGAGTTCAGTCCCGGACGTCTGATACGGGTGATTCAGGGCGCAGCCATCATGACCTTGGTGCTGAATGTGGTCGCGCTGTGGAAGCAGGAGTCGCGCAGCAGAGATCGCGCGGGTGCGCCCGCCATGGCCCCCGATTTCCGTCTGTCCTGGCAAAGTTTTTGTGAAGGCAAGCATGCCGTGCGGCGTCTGATCGCCATTGGTCTTGGCACGATGGCATTCACCATGGAGGACGTGCTGCTTGAACCCTATGGCGGGGAGATCCTCGGCCTGAGCGTGGGCACAACCACCTTACTGACGGCGGCGCTGGCTGTTGGCGGTCTGCTGGGTTTTGGATTTGCTTCGCGCGTCCTGAGCCGGGGCGCAGACCCCCTGAGGCTCGCCGGTGTCGGCGCTGCTGTCGGGCTACCGGCTTTCATGCTGGTGATCTTTTCCGCGCCACTACAGATGCCGTTGCTATTTGCCTTGGGGACGCTGTTGATCGGACTGGGCGCAGGGCTGTTCGGCCACGGGACGCTGACGGCCACCATGAATCTTGCGCCCAAGAGCCAAAGCGGACTTGCGCTCGGTGCCTGGGGTGCAGTGCAGGCATCGGGCGCCGGTGTCGCCGTTGCCTTGGGCGGGATACTTCGGGATGTGGCTGCGGCGATCGGTGGTCCCGCCTTTGGCTATATGAGCGTTTACGCCCTTGAACTGGTGTTGCTGGTCCTGACTCTGGCGGTCATGGCGCCGCTGATGCGGGCAAAATCGTCTTCTCAAGTTTTAGGCAATAATACGCGGTCTTGATTATCGGTCTGGACCGCTTCGCTCAGATAGCCTGACGACTCAGGCTTGAGCCGCATGGCTGTCGCTGGTGATTTGTCTGTATCAGGTCTTTGCGCCGATATGACCGGGCAGGGGCCAGGTATTCATTGTGAAGATCCGGATTTCGCCGGGTCTGATTGTTTTAACTGAACTGGGAGAGGCATATGAAAACGTGGCAGATTTTGTTGGTTATCTGGGTCGTGGGCGCAGGCTTCATGATTCTCAACCACTTCAATCGTGGAAACATCGAGCGCATGAAAAACCGCAAGTAACCCGCACCAGGCCGCCTTTCACGCGGCCTGTTTTTCTATGGCGTTGAACTGTGCTCGCACCAATGCAATGTGCTCTCGCAGCACATAAAGCTGATCCGCGAATGCCAGCGGAGGCTGCAAACTGTTCACCGACGCCTCGATTTCGGCAAGATGCTGACCAATGTTGTTGAGCTGGGTTTCAGTAAGCTCTTCCCTCATCTCGCGCTCTATTTTCATCAGGCTGCCATACCAGCGATAAATCCGCGAACGTACTCGCCAGCGATACAGTGGCGCGATAAGCCGCGATAGCGGTACTACGACAATCAATAACGGCACCACCACGATCAGAATCCGATCGACCAGACTTGCCAGCCAGAATGGCAGACGCTTGTACAGGAAGGGTGAGCCGGAAGTGTAGTAGCGCCGTGCTTCCTCACTGATCGGTATTTCATGTTCGGTCGGCGCCGGGAATTCCCCCGCTTTGCGATACATCCCCGGCTTGCCATGTACCTCGCGCGCCGCCGCAATCAGTAAATCCGAAATGGCAGGATGCAGGCCTTCTCTTGCAATCAACTCCACAGGGGTGCCGACGAGTGCGGTGTCTTTCGGTGGCAGATTAAGTCCCAGATCGAAGCTACCTTCCGGCGCCTCCAGGCGGGAGAGGTAACGCAGACGCCGCAGGTAGCCATCGGCTTGCCGCAGGCTCATGAGTTTTACGCCAGGTGCACGCATGAGTTCGCGAATCTTTCGTCCGCGGACTTGTTCGCCGGTGAGGAAAATGGCATCCGCCTTTTTTTCGAGCAGAGCTGCAATCGCGTCATCGCCATCAAGATCAAGCAGTCGTGTATTGCTACCGCTCATGTCGTTTTCCTCGAGCATTTGCAAGGAGAGCAAGCGAGTGCCGCTGCCATCAGGGCCAATCGCAACTCGTTTTCCTCTGAGTTGCGTCAAACGGTCCAGCGTCTTGCGATCGCGGTAGAACACTAAAAAGGGTTGCACATACATCGTGCCCAGTGAGTTCAGTCCCTGGGATGTCTCTGCTTCGGTCAGACCCGTCTGTACCAATCCGACATCAGCGACTTGTTTTCTATCCAGTAGTCGTTGCAGGTTTTCTGCAGAACCATCAGTGACCACGACCTTGACCTGAATGCCATGCGTACCGATGATCTTTGCGTAGCGCTTGGCCGTGTTGTGAAAGCTGCTGTCCTCCGCACCACTGAGGATGACGACAGTGTCGGGCGGTGCGGGGCGTATCAGTTTGACCGCCAGCCAACCCAGCGCGAGCGTTACGATCAGTACCGGCAAGAGCACCAGCAGCATGTCACGCCATGAAATAGCCACCAGGCGTTGTACGGGTCGCCGGATGGCAGCACGAATTGCAGTGGTTTCGATTTTTTTCATTCAGACATCATGTTAGACGAGCTTCATGTCGCAGGTAGGCAAGCGGTCGGCTTATGTCGCCCAACAAGCCATCGGTATAGTGGATTCTGGTCTGGGACTGCGAAGAAAGATCGCCAAGTCGCGACTTGTGGCGAGCCAGCGCAGCGATGTCTGATCGGGTTCAGGGCAGCGCGTATTCACATTACTGCACCGACTTGCCAAGGTACAAATTCACTCTGACCATAGCCATGCAGCTCGCTTTTGCTTGCTTGTCCCGAAGCGGTTTGTATCATCATCTCGAAGATGCGTTCCCCCATCGCTTCGATAGAACACTCGCCATCGATGATCTCGCCACAATTGATGTCAATGTCCTCTTGCTGACGCTGCCAAAGCGCCGAATTGGTCGCAAGTTTTAATGATGGCGAGGGCGCACAACCGAAGGCGCTGCCACGGCCCGTCGTAAAACAGATCAGATTCGCGCCGCCCGCCACCTGTCCGGTCGCACTCACCGGGTCATAGCCCGGCGTGTCCATGAAAACAAAGCCATGATCGACCACGGGTTCTGCATACTCGTACACGGCGCGTAAAGCGGTGGTGCCACCCTTGGCGACTGCGCCCAGAGATTTCTCGAGAATGGTGGTGAGGCCTCCTGCCTTGTTGCCCGGCGAGGGATTGTTATCCATTTCGCCTCCGTTGATTGCAGTATAGTTTTCCCACCAGCGTATGCGTTCAATCAGCTTTTCTCCGACATCGCGCGACACGGCACGTCGGGTCAGCAGATGTTCAGCGCCGTAGATTTCGGGTGTCTCCGACAGAATCGCGGTGCCTCCATGCGCCACTACCATATCGACTGCTGCACCCAGCGCCGGATTGGCGCTGATGCCCGAGTAGCCATCGGAGCCACCGCACTGAAGACCGATAGTGAGATGACTGAGGTCGCAGTTTTCGCGCTCGTTGTCGTTGGCCACCGGTAGCATTTCCTGAATGAGCTGTATGCCTTTGGCTATGGTTTTTGCTGTACCGCCTGAGTCCTGGATATTGAAAGTACGCAGAAGGGGACCTTCGCTCAGGTGGCTGTGATCCAGCCATGCGGCGATCTGATTGGTTTCGCAGCCGAGTCCGACCACGAGCACGCCGGCAAAATTTGCATGTCGTGCATAGCCGGTGAGCGTACGCCTCAACAGTTGCATGCCAAGTCCGCTGTGATCCATGCCACAGCCGGTGCCGTGCGTGAGTGCGACTACGCCGTCAATATTAGGAAAACCACGCAGGGCATCCGGGTTGCTCCGACGCGAAAAAAAATCGGCGATGCCGCGCGCCACGGTGGCAGAGCAGTTCACGCTCGAGAGTATGCCAATGTAGTTACGGGTTGCGACTTGACCATTGCTTCTACGGTAGCCCATGAAGGAGGCTGTTTTTTTTGCCGGCGCTGCTGGCGCTTCTGTACAAAACGCGTAGTCGCGCTGAAAACTGCCCTTGTCATCGCCAAGCGTGCAGTTATGGACATGCACGTGTTCACCTGCCTGAATGTTTCTGCTGGCGAAACCGATAATCTGGTTGTAGCGACGTACTGTATCCCCGGTTTGTAAATCGCGCGTGGCGAGCTTGTGACCGGCAGGAATCAGGCCACGCACGGTGATGTTTTCAACCGATGTACCTCCCACGAGTTGCTGGCGTGCGATGAGCACGTCATCCAGTGGGTGCAGACGAATAAAAGCAGTGTGCTTGGTCATGGTATTTTCCCCGCCGTGGTGGTTTGTTTTTTTGAACAGGAGCTTACTACGGAAGCAGCGGACAAATAAGACCGTATGCCGACCGGCTTGTAAATCCGCGCGCCAGCCCAAGCTTTTTCGACCTTCTGCATTGTGCACCAGTACAGGCTCACCATAGAATAGTCGGGGTTCATCATTTCTCTGCGTTTCGCGATGGCCGAAAAATTGTCTAAGCATCGCGACGCGGCTGTGATTACCATTAACAAAAACATCATTACAAAGCCCACCGGCAGCGCCGGACAAGCACGAGACTCGAGACCATGACGACAAGCTATGAAGAAGCAGCTGCCCATCTTTATCCTCTTTGGCAGCATAAAACCCGGTGTTTGAATTTACCTGAGGCGATCCGACCGCGCGACCGTATCGAGGGTTACCGGGTACAGCAGGCCTTTGCCGAGCGCCACGGCGTGTCAGTCGCCGGCTGGAAGATTGCGGCTACGAGCATCGAAGGCCAGAAGCACATCGGTGTGGATGGGCCGCTTGCGGGCCGCCTGTTTGCCGATCGTGTTCTTGCGGACGGCGCAAACGTGTCGCTGACCGGTAATCTGATGCGCGTGGCTGAAATCGAATTTGCATTTCGCTTTGGGGAACGGCTCGCCCCGCGTGCCGCGGGCTACACCACCAGCGAGGTACTGGATGCGGTAAGCACGATGCACCCTTCGATAGAGATACCCGATTCGCGGTTCGAGGATTTCGTGACGGCCGGTGCGCCTCAGCTCATCGCTGATCTTGCCTGCGCCAATCTGTTTGTATTGGGCCCGGCACAGAGTGACTGGCGCGATTTTGATTACCTGGATGCCGCCATTCAGATCACACAGAATGATATTGCCGTCGATCCGGGTTTTGGACGCAATGTCCTGGGTGATCCGCGCGTTGCCCTGACTTGGCTGGTCAACGAATTGTCACGACTCGGTATCGCTTGTGAACCGGGCCAGTTCGTTACGACGGGAACCTGTCGTGTCCCCGTCAAGGTAGGTCCTGAAGACAGGATCCATGCCGATTTTGGGGTTCTGGGCAGGGTAAGCTGCTCCTTCAGCGAGTAAGCGCATGGGATTGCGACCGATTTCGATGTCGGCGCGGCAACTCGCCTCGGCCGACACGCTTATTCTTGATTTTCTCAATCAAGAATAAGCTTGCCGGTGATGGCCCCGTTTTGGGCCCGCGGCCTGTCAGCGTGACGCCTGCTTGCGTTGCGCGGGTCGTGCGTAGGGCGAGGAGGACGGCTGTCGCTTCGCACCTGACGGGCGAACGGAAGGTTTTGAAGACAAATGGTCAGGCTCAAGCGTTAGCACTGAATTTTCGGTGATGTCCTGACCGATGTTGATGTCGCTACCCGCCATGGTCTTGGGTACTACCAGCGTCGAGCCCGCTTTGGGCTGCATGTTGGCAGGTATGGCATTGGCGCTACGTATCACTTGCGGTGTGGTTTGGAATCTTGCCGCAATACTTTCTATGCGCTCGCGCGCGATGGTCACTTTGTGCGATGTCCATGAGGACAGCGTCTGAGTCCAGTTTTTCAGATTCTCGCGGAATTTTTCAGCATTCGACGTAGGAAGCAAGATCTGTGTATCCGGACTGCCAGTGATTACGGGACTATTGAACTGAGGGTTAAGCGCCTTGAATTCCTCCATCGGGAGTTCGGCCAGCTCGGCGGCAAGCTTGAGATCGATATCGCGGGTCTTTTTTACCGACACAAAATAAGGCTTGTTTTCCACGGGCGGCAGCTTCACACCAAACTGCGCTGGCGACGCAATGACGTTTTTCAGTGCCTGCAGTTTCGGGTAATAGTTACGTGTTTCGGCAGGCATGTAGGCGGACAGACTGTTGTAGTCGATCGGGCGGCCTGCCGCTTTCGCTCGCGCGATCGCGCGCATCACCGAACCCTCACCCCAGTTGTAAGCCGCCAGAGCCAGCTGCCAGTCGCCAAACATCCCATGCAGCCTTTGCAGATAGGTCAGTGCGGCATCGGTGGAGGCCAGCACATCGCGGCGATCATCCCGAAAGGCGTTTTGCTTGAGGTTGAAACTGCGACCGGTACTGGGAATGAACTGCCACATGCCGGCCGCCTTGGCGCGCGAGTAGGCCTGGGGATTGAAGCCCGATTCGATAAAAGGCAGCAGCGCAAGTTCTGTTGGCATTCGCCGCTTTTCCAGTTCCTGTACCACGTGGAAGAGGTAGCGCGATGCGCGCTGCGCGGTGCGCTGAACGCCTTCGGGGCGTGCACCGTACCAAAAGCTGTGGTTGGTCACGAGGGGGTTGTTGAGCTCCTGGATGGCGAAGCCTTTACGAATACGGTCCCAGAGGTCGCCCTGGTCGGCCACGCTATCGGTGAATTGCTGATCCAGCAGCTCTGCCTCAGCAGCTGGCATCAGCGTTGCCGGCGCTAATTCAAGCGTCTGTTGACCGACGTCTTCATATTGAGCAAGCAGCAGGACACGATCATGTTCGGCAAATGCGGTCGCGTGGTAAACCGAGGCCATAGCCAAAGTCGCGATCCAAGCCATCGAGGCAGGTTTCAAGTACGGCATAAGAATAATGCTTTCAAGGACATACCGGCGAGGCTGCCCTATTTTTGTCGAACCCGGAGTCTATTGATTAGATGGAAAGGCCGTCAAGCAGAATATCGCCTGGGGAATTGCTGATTAGATAAACTTTGAGACTTTTTTGGCAAGATCAAAGGTCCCCAAGATTTGATTTTGCGGGTCCCCGCATCGTACCGCTACGCTGGCTCGCCATGAAACGGGGATTTATTCAGCGTCTCCTTGGTTTTGACTGACGAAAGTTTCATTTTAATAATATTTTCCGTGGAAGCCCTTGGGGTACTGCGGCATCAATCTTTCAATAATGAAACGTCAGCCAGTGTCCGAGCTTGTCTGCCTGGTTCCTCGGCAATGTTGCGGTAACCGACATTAGTCGGGTGAATTTTGTCGCCCGCCAGCTCGGTCTCGGGTACCGACAACCAGGTATCGCCCCAGATTTCCGCTACCTCACGAACCATTTCGCGCTGTGCGAGCTTTGCCTTGGGCGGTAGTACCCAGAAGACGCGAGCGCCTGGCTTGACGTTTTCCCGAATTTTATTGAGCTCCGCAATGGTATTAACACCTTTGAAATCATTGGTGCCCAAGCTGATGATGATGCTTTTTGCTGGGAGTTGCTTATTCACAGTCTGCAGATATTGCTTGTTCCACTGGGACGAGGTCCAGCCCGTGCGTGCGTAGGTAACGCATTCCTTGCGGAAATGGGAAATACCCACCGCGATGCTATCTCCTATGATCAAACATTCGAGCATGTCCTATCTCCTTCAGAAATTGGTTTATCTTGCTTAAAGGCAATGATGGTTAATTTTGCAACTCTGTCGAAATACCGCTACTCTTGCCGGACACCGCAATTCACGTGCCAGTCCAATCGAGCAACGCTAAAATATTACATAAATAACAATAAATCAGGTGTAAGGATTGCTTTTCGTTGCGCTAGGGCGACGGTGACCGAGGGCAAAGCTTTACGACTAGCTCAGCCCGGTTGCGTGGCCCTGTGCTTGGAAATCAGGGGCTTGGCGCCATTTTCTCGGTAGCAAAAATTGTGGTGATAAGGAATCAGGGCCCGCAGGAGAGCCGTCGGTGCGCCAATAATCGGGCTTGTTAGACTGGGTGGGCAGGATGTGCGGCCGGAAGGTCTGATCCTGCGGGAGAGTTTCTGCTCGTACTCCTTGAGGTCGCAGTGACTGGCGGAAAATCGTCAGCCGATGCACTGGCCTATAATTCACCCGCTGGCCCGAGGAGGCGCTGAATAAATCCCTGTTTTATGGCGAGACAGTGCAGCTGTGCGACGCGGGCACCCGTAAAATCAAGGGCTTGTTGCCATTGATATAACCTCGTAACCGGTTGGCACCAACGAGAAACCCCCTGAGACCGCGGCCAAAATGAAAGACAAAACAAAAATTTTTCTGTGGCTGGCCGTTGCCTTGAGTGCGGTGATGGGACTGGTCTTCTTGCTAAAGGCACCTTCCCAGGAATCCTACGTGGATGAAGCGCCCCGAGCTGGGGACGAACTTACCGTGAACTCTTTGGCGGCTTTTAATCTTTCGCACGTGAGATATCACGAGACGGAGGCAAAAAACCGGGTAGCCGCCTGCATCAGCAGGCGCTACAAAATCACCTCGGACGCGGCAAAAAAGATTACGCAATTGGCCGAGCAGGTGGCTGCGAAACACGAGCTGGACCCCAATTTGATTCTCGCGATCATTGCCAATGAGTCCAAATTCCATCCTCTGCTGGTCAGCCCCGTGGGCGCGCTGGGTCTGATGCAGATCATGCCCAATGTGCACAAGCGAAAGCTGGCTGCCTACGGTGGAGAGAATGCCGCACTCAATCCGGAAATCAATATGATGGTCGGTGCAGGGATCATCAGCAGTTTCATTCGGACGACAGGCTCTCTGGAAGGCGGTCTCGCCATGTATGTGGGTGCGGGCTACGATACCTCCCATCCCTATGTTTATAAGGTCAAGTACGAGCTGGACGTATTCCGCGATTGTGCGAAAGGTATCACTCGAAACACGCCCGATCTCTCTGCATCAAGGCCCGCCAAATCCGGTGCATCCGAGCCTGAGGAGACGCTGCCTGCCGTTGAGGTGGACGCCGAAAAATAATCGGAAATTGAATTAGGGAGACGCTGAATAAAGCCACGTTTCATGGCGAGCCAGCGGCGCTGAGATCCGCAAAATCAAGGGCTTGGTGTCATTGACCTCGCCACAAAAGTTTCTGAGTTTATTTAATCAGCGCTTCCTAAGTCACGCCCGGTGCTGCTGGCCTCTTATTTATTCGTGCCCTCATCCCCGACTGGCGGCTCGGACGTGGTTGTTCCTGTCCAGCTTGTCTCGTTTTTCCATCCAAGACTCGCCGCCAGCTCCTGAGCAAGACGTTGATAGCCTTTGACTGTGAAATGCGTCAGGTCTTTTGACATCAGTGACGGATTGGCCAGTAGCCACGCGTAGGCAGAACCTTGCCCACCCATGGCCGTCTGCATACTCCAGACTTTGCATGAATAGCGTGCTCCTACCTCTTTTTGAATCGTCGATATCTTGTCGTGGATCGCAGAAAATTTCAGCAAGTCCACAGCCGAGTATTCATGATTTGAACGACTGTTCGAATTGACTTTATGTCTGCCTTTGTCTTTTTGTGCGCTTGCGTTTTTGCTTTTGTTAAGCTTTTTAACTTTGCGCGACCGTGGTACGAGAATACCTCGATCACCCGGAGCAATCAAAAGGCATTCCGATAACGGGAACACTTGCCTCAAATTTTTCAGCGATTGATCCAGCGTTTTTGCATAAGCCGCTGCATCGAAGAGTGTCGCATTACCTTCATTGGTGCCATATTCCAGCATGACGAGATTGTATTTTCTGTCTCTGAAATACTCCCCAAAATACCCGGGATCCAACTGCTGCCATGCCCGAACTGTTGCCCCGGGTATGCCAAACGAATCCAGCGTGGCGACCGGAGCCTGCCGATAATTCAAAAACATGCCATTGAGCTGGACTGGCTTCTCGTTTACGCGAATTTTGAGTATGGAGATCGGATGATTGCCGACAATAGTCAAAGCGCCAAAGCTCTGGGCACCATCCAGATTGATCTTGTTTTCCGGGCCATCATCGACACTGATTGAAATACTGCCATTTTCAGGTGCCTGATGAAAAAACAGCTCGACGCTGTTGACATCAGCTTCGCCGGATTCATTACGCAAATCAAACCACAGATAGGCGCCGGGTTCACCCTGCAGCACATTCAGTCCCACGCCGGTAGGTATTGCGGCATTGCGGGCTGTGTAAGCGAGTTCCGATTTCCACTTGTCCAAGCAGTGTCGGCGTAGTGGCAGGTTCACGCCCGCTCTGCCCATCGTGAATGGAATAAATTGCGTTCGGGTTTTCAGGCCCTGTGACAGAAAGATTCGCTTCAGCTCGGAAGAGAAGGATCCTGCCGCCAAATGACTGTCACCCCAGATGCCGACGCGTATCGCTTGTGAGCGTGTGCCGCCCGTTGGTTTAACCACCGATGCACTCTGCGTAGTGCCTGGTGTTTGTACGACGGCTTTTCCGAGTCCTGTGGTCAGTATGCCCAGTTCATCAAGTTCCTCGGCATCGGGTGGTTCAAAGGTGTTTTTGTTTTCTTGCAAGGGCGTCGGATTGACATTGCTCTTGAGTGGGCACTGTAGATCACCGGTCACCGAGCCTTGCTGAAAAATGAAATATCTTCCCGTCTCAATCGCAAGAGCATTCAGCGGAGTACACACCACTGCCAGCAGCAGCAAGCCAGTACAGCGAGTTGCCGTGGCTTTGGCTATTTCGATCAGGGATTGCATCAGCATAGGTGACAGGCCTGCTGCATGGATCCCATGGGTACGCGTGTAAAGTTTGTCATCTCAATTATCAAGGGGGGGATCGATGGATTTTAAAAGCGCTGCAGCGATTCTCTGCAAGCCCTGTGGGCTGAAATGAATCCCGTCATCAGCACGAAGATTGATTTTTTTTCCTTCTGGATCTGTCATGAAGCGAATGTAAGGCTGATCCAGACGGCCAATCAGTGCTTCGGTCGAGATAAAGTCAAAGCCATATTTTTCCATGTTATTTCGAAAAATCGGATTTTGGACAGTAGCGCCACGGTGTGCGCGAGCCTCTTTCATCGTTGGCAGACCTATCCAAATCAGATGTACTTTTTTTTCCTTTGCAAATTCGCAGATCTCGGCGACTCTTTCGCTATAGCGTGCCTCCCATTCCGGCGATGGAAAACGAATCACTTGTTTTTTTTCGTAGATGTCCCAAGGATCATTCGGCCCCAGAAAAACGGCTACGGTGGTCAGCTTATGCTCAACAATCTCAGCCTTTATTTTTTGAACCCAATCCAGCTGACGTTTGATGCTCAATCCTGTACTTTGCTGACTCTCATTACGTAATAGCCATTCGGGATGCGACGCTTTCAGTTGGCGCATGACGATCGGTGCTATCCCCTGCATCATCGAATCACCCGCAAAGAGTATGCGTTGAAGGCTTGGCCTGCTTGGTTTTGGGGGTGGGGTCTGAGCCTCTGACTTCGGCGCAACGGGAACAGCTTCTGGTTCCGAATGGGTGGCAGGAGTCACACGCAGCAGCAGGTAAGCAAGCAGCGACAGCAACAAGGCCATCACCAGAGCAATCATCCAGTATTTATTTTTTGGCAATGGCATCACATCACACGCGAGGTGTCTCGTATTTGTTTGCAGGGTGAGGATGCGCTTGTCATCGTTTGCTGCTGATGCTGCAAGGTACCACCTTCAAATTTTTGTTGATCTCATTATTCGTTGGCACTGGAAGACCGGATACGCGCAAAATTTCTGTTGTCATGGCACGCACCCCTTTTTTTGTCAGATGAATATGGTCTTTGCCGAAGTATTCCTTATGACTTTGTCCGATAACGCGCCAGTCAATCAATTTGACATTTGGAAATTCCTTACTCATGTTTTTGAGTAACTCGTTATTCGATTTTTCCCAGCGGCGGGGCGCTTTGACATTGATGAAAACGACCTGGCGCACGTTCGAGAGTAGTGTCATCACTTCCCGGACTTGCGATTCATACAAATAACCATTCGTCCCGAGATGAACGATGACGATGTCGGCCAGTTCATTTCTTTCTTTTAGCTCCCGGAGACGGTTCAATCCATCTTTGCCTTGACGGCCGATCGCCGCATCAATCTCAAGACCTTCTACCTTCTTTGCCAGGTGATCGCTTGCGCCCAGTAATACTGAATCGCCGAGCACGGTGATGAGTGGTTTTGACTTGATGGAATGTTTGTTCGATACAGAGCGAATACAGGCAGCACGCATCTGATGAGCCGCGAGCTCGTTCTCGTGGGGCAAGTCACTGGCCTGTGGCGCTTCATCACCGACCGATTTGGTGAGTGCATTGTTCTTTTGAATTGGTGCAGGACGTATTTGTATCGTCAAAACTGCTGAGGCAATACCGGCTAGGCACAAGGAATAAAATCCATAGCGCTTTTGGTCGGGCCATCGAAGTACGTCGCCTGTTCTCACCGGATTTTCAATCAGCTGGTAAGAAAGCTCTGTCAAAATCAGCGTGAGCGTCAGACGTATTGCCGCCTGTATCCAGGCGTTATCGGACAATTCGAATTCGGGGCGCAGCAGGGCAAAGACAGGCCAGTGCCACAAATACAATCCATAGGATCGCTGGCCCAGCCAGGCGAGTGGGCGAACACTTAGCCAGGCGGATAGCGCACTGTCTTTTTGCGCAGCAGCGAATACCAGGCCAATCGAGAACAGGCAAACCCAGAAAAAACCACCCTGATACAAAGCGCGGTCATATTCCGTCATGAACAGCATCGCCCATAGCAGAGCACTGATGCATATAACGCCAAGAAAATCAGTCGCGGCTCCCACGACTTGAGTCCTCTGCGATGCATGTGCCTGCCATGGATTCCAGGCAGCGGCCAGGGCCGCACCCATAAACAAGCCCATGGTGTGGGTATCTGTTCCCAGATAAATACGGCTGGGGTCTTGTGACTGGGGATAGCCGTACCGAACAGACAGGTAAATCATCCAAGCCGAGCTCAGTAATGCGAGGGCAGCTGCAATGAACAAAACACCGCGCTCGCGAAAGTGACGCAATATCACCAGCAACAGCAATGGCCAGACGATGTAGAACTGTTCCTCGATGGCGAGCGACCAAAGATGCTGCAACAGAGCAGGGCGGCCGGACATCTCGAAATACGACTGTTCCGAAAAGATTTGCCACCAGTTCGAAAAATAAAAAAGCGCAGGTAGTAAATCGGAGCGCGTGCGCCAGGCAGCATCACTGACAAACCACTCGGTCACCAGGACGCAGAAGACAAGCAAGACCAGTACCGCGGGAAATAATCGACGTGCTCGTTTCAGATAAAAATTGCCGATGGCAATCTTGCCGTCTTTTTGAAATTGCCGGATTAACTGGGCGGTAATAAGAAAGCCCGAGACCGTGAAAAAGATATCGACGCCCAGAAAACCCGAAGAAAACAAACCGGGAATATCGAGGTGATAAAAAATGACGGCGAGCACCGCGAATGCACGCAAGCCCTCCAGGCCAGGCAGATAGTCAGTATGTTTCTGCTGGTGCGCCACAGCGATACTCGGAAAATTCAGACCGCTGATTATATGGAGTAATCGCCAGTTTTTATAAAGATTTAAAACAGGATTGTGATCCCGTGCATTTGAACGTAAAACATTGTTGCTAAATTGATATTCAAGCGAGGTTCAGCACACCGGAATACCTTGAATGAATCCAGGTTCTATGGCGAGCCAGTGCAGCTGTTCGGCGCGGGGACCAGCAAAATCGAGGGCTGGGAATAATTTATTCAGCTACACACCTTTCCGGTTTTATTCGATCACCGCCTCCATCGCGTTTTCGATTAGCGCGAGCAAGTCGTCATAATCGTCAACCGCAGTGAATTGCGGGAACTGGGCTTTGACATTGGCGGGCGCGTGGAACAGGAATCCCGCATCTGCGGTTCCCAGCATGCTGGTGTCATTAAAAGAATCGCCGGCGGCAATCACCCGGTAATTGAGTTGCTGAAGCGCCAGTACAGCGGCACGCTTTTGATCTGGAATGCGGAGCCGGTAGTCAACAATTCTGTCATCTCTGATCAGCAGTGTGTGACAAAGAAGGGTGGGCATCCCAAGTTGCCGCATAAACGGCGCAGCGAATTGTTCAAAGGTATCCGACAGAATCAGCAGCTGGGCTTTCGAGCGCAAGCTATCCAGAAAGTCTCTGGCCCCGGGCAAGGGCTCCAGTGTGCCAATGACTGCCTGTATCGCAGAGAGACTCAGCCCGTGCTGATCGAGTATCTCGAGGCGGCTGCGCATCAGCTTGTCGTAATCCGGCTCATCGCGCGTCGTTCGGCGCAACGCCTCTATGCCGGTTTTCTCTGCCACGGCAATCCAGATTTCCGGTGTCAGAACACCTTCCATATCCAATGTCACTATCGTTTGTTTCATAGGCTGTGCCAATTCGTCTTGAAAGTTCCGGGAGTGAGCTCACACCCAGGGCGAGGCTGAATCAATCTCCGTTTTATGGCGAGCCCGCGCTGCTGTGCGACGCGGGGACCCGCCAAATCAAGGGCTCGGTGCGATCAAGCTTGCCATAAGAGTTTCTGGGTTTATTTGATTAGCGCTTCCCTGGTACGGTCTTCCCGGACAAATAGTATCCGTACAAATCTGCTTTTGCATTATTAATTGCCAATATGGCAATCGAGATAATGGTGGAGCTCGGTTAATGGAATAAGAATCAGAACCTTGTGTTGGGTCTGTTGGTACAATCAAAATAAAACAGCGCACTGATCAAACACCGTTGAAAATCGCGTTGGGTGCGGAAAATGCGCCAATCCCGGCCGTTTTCTGCGCATTTAAGCGTATAGCCAAGCATGCTGTTTCGCTATCGCAGAGTCATCCCGCTCCCCTCTGAATCCATACCAGAACATCAAAATGAAAGTATTCTCGAACAGCACGATTGGCTTTATCGCAGCATTGATTTTCACGCATGCTGCTCAGGCAGCGGATACGAATCCAATGAGTCTGCCAGTGAGTATTCAGGAAACTGCCACGCTCTTATCCGGTGCTGCATTGCCATCAGGATTACCTCCACAAATGAACACCGAGCAGTGGAAACGCTACGCCAACCAGGTGCGTTCAAACTGGAACCAGTACGTCACCAAAATCGCCAATCCCATGATGGGCTGGTCACAGAAAGAAGTGCCCGCCTTCCGAGAAACTGTTTTTTACCCTTTTTCCGGTCCCGATTTTTCTACTGTTTATCAGATGTATCCGAATGCACGGCGCTATGTCATGGTGGCCATGCAGCGTGCCTACCAGCCGATTGATCTGCGCACACTTGAGCCGATTGTGCTGGATCAGACCTTGAATGTACTGACTGCGGCGTGGGAAAACTACGGACGTGATGGATTTTTCGTCACCGAATATCTGGATCAGTATGTGTACCAGAACAAGGTGCGTATCGGCGCCAGCACGTTTCTTGCGACGACATTGCAGCTACAGCGTTTCGTGATCAACGACGTCGTTCCTGTCGACTGGAATGAGCAGGGCGAGATCATCGAATTACCAATCTCTACCAAAGAGTGGACATCGGTACGTTTCAAACTCACCAAGAATGGCCGGCCGGTAACGCTGGATTATCTGCGTATTGATTTGTCCAACAAAGGCTTCCAGGCATCGCCCAAAAATTACACCCTGATCAAGCAACTGGCTTCCAATCCGACCCTGTTCAAAGCCGCATCGCATCTTCCACAAAACAAGACTTTCTCGATGACGGCGGATGCCGTGATCAGCAATGCGCCCTTCATCGTTCAGGATGAAACCGGCATTCAATACACCAAACTGGATGCCGGCTTCAGTACCCAGCTCTACGGAAAATTCGAGCGCGCGCATCATGCCTTCAATGCGTATCAGCGGGATCTGGCAAAAGCCTTTGAAGATCGCAAAGATATCCGCCCGCTGAATTTCCGCATGGGGTATTACAAAGACGGTACCTACGCGGTCATTACGGCAACCCGCAAAAAATAAGGCTGGCCCGGTTTGGTTTCCTCCAATTACCTGCTCGCACTGCCAATACTGGTTGCGCTATATCTGCTCAGTCAATCTCAGATCACACGCCTCTGCCTGTTGCTGCTGGGTGGTGTGATCACCTTGTGGTCGGACGGTTGGACCAACTTCCTGCTTATTCTGTTGCTGCTGGTTGTGACCTGGTGGGGCGCGGTTCTGATTCAGCGTTATTGCCCGGGTAACCGAAAAGCATTGGGATTATTGATAGCACTGGAAGTCAGTCCGCTGCTGCTGCACAAATTTATCAAAGCGGGTTTGTGGGGGCTGGTGGATCCAGCCTGGCTGGAAGCGCAGGGCCTCACAGGGTGGTTGCCGCCACTGGGCTTGTCGGTCATGACCTTTCAGGCAGTGAGCTACACGGTCGATCGCTACCGCCGCCAGTTGGATACCGGTGCCTGGCCGCACTATGTGGTGTACATGAGTTTTTTCCCGCACCTTGCTGCGGGACCGATTTTACGTGCATCGGATTTCGTCAATCAGCTTGTCAGCAGACGTGATGTCAGCAGCGACGATATTCGTGAAGGTATGTGGCGCATCGTCCGTGGGCTGGTCAAGAAACTCATTTTGTCGGATGTGATCGCCAAAGCGGGTGTTGATCCGATATTCACGGATCCGGGTAGCTTCTCATCACTGGAAATTCAGATCGCACTGCTGGCCTACACCTTCCAGATCTATCTGGATTTTTCAGGTTACACCGACGTCGTCATTGGTTCTGCGCGCCTGCTGGGTCTGCGCCTGCCCGAGAATTTCAATCGTCCGTATCACGCTTCGTCAATTGCGGAATACTGGCGTCGCTGGCACATGAGCCTCTCTGCCTGGGTTACCCAATACGTGTACTACCCTCTTGGTGGCAGCAGGGTCGAGCGATGGAAAATTTATCGCAATGTGATGATCTCGATTTTGCTGCTGGCTGTATGGCATGGGGTCACACTCAATTTTTTGTTGTACGGTCTGCTGCATGGCACGGCAGTCTGCGTGAATCGCTGGTTGCGCTTTCAGGGCTGGTGGCAGTCATGGACAGTCACATATGAGAAGCGCATACAGATTGCCGGATGGTTGGCTACATTCAGTTTTGTCGTGGTTGCCCGTATCTTGTTCAAGACGCCAACGCTTGATGATGCCGCAGTTTTTACGGGCTATATGCTTGAATCCGAATTATCAGGCGCACCGCGCTTTGCAATCATGTTCTGGGTTTGTCTGATCGCGGGTATGTTGTCCTGCTTTGCACCTGTGTGGGTGACGGAAACGACGCGCACTGCGTTCAAGCGGCAGCATCCTTTCATTCAGGGCGTTATCTTTGGTGTGGTCTTGCTGACAGGTGCTTATCTGTCCGGTGGACAGGCGCTGAATTTCATTTACAGGAATTTCTGACGATGCTTGCAAATGACCGACTGACTCCCCCTGCGCATGTGCTCACCATACTGGCTGTGGCGCTGGCTACCGTGCTGCCCAGCTACTACATTGCTGACATGGCGTCATTTCGACCCACCCGCGCCTTGGGCCCCGTGTTCTGGCCGCATTCCGACACCACCTCAGCACCGATACTTCAAGAGCCGGTTGCAGAAGAACCAAGCGCTGCAAGCACGAAGCCAACAGGGCAAAGCACTGGTGAGCCGCCGCAAGGCAACGCTCCAAAGCGAGTCGACGCCAAAAAGGCAGCGGCAGCGACCGCCACCGTACCCGTCACGAAAAATTCCAGCGTTTCACATTTGTACGGCGAAGAGCATTTGAGCGAATTTTTCCGAGCGCTCAAAGAGCGCAAGCAGGGCCCTGTCAGAGTGCTTCACTACGGCGATTCGACACTCGCAGGTGATGGTATTGCCAAGACCGTACGTACGCGCATGCAGGCCAGGTTTGGCAATGGTGGTCCGGGATTTTTTGTCGCTGGTATGGACCCACGTTGGATGCGTCGCGATGACGTGCGTGTCGATCGAACTGGTGAATGGAATGTACAAACTATTCTTTTCGGTGGCAACAATGGACGTTACGGACTTGGTGGTGTTGTCGCAAAACCGAATGCAAAAAGTCAGATCATTATTTCATCTCCCCAGCCCAAGTTGTCTATGGGCGAGCATGTCGAGCTGTATGCGCAAAAATCCCGACGCGACGACAAGCCTGCATTCGAAGTCAATGGCAAGAAAATCGATTCGGTCAAACGTGTTGAGCATCAGACTTTCGATCAATGGGTGATCGAGAGTGCCGATCCCGTCACGCGTGTGAAGATCACGGTGGCCGAGCCCAATCTTGAAGTCTATGGTGCTGTCGTCGAGGCAGCCCACGGCATCACCTGGGAAACCACGGCAGTCGTCGGCATTGCCAGTGGTTCTATACGTCAGTTCGATCCGGCGCATCTTGCCCAGCAGACTGCCGTCCGCAATCCGGACTTGATCGTCATCATGTTGGGCGGGAATGAAACCAACCATGGCGGCTTGATGACACCCGAAGGACGTGTCTACAAAGAAGGCTTTGCTGCAGCGCTCAATGTATTGCGTCAGGGTGCCCCTAAAGCGGCTTGTCTGGTGATGAGTCCACTGGATCAGGGCGTGCTCAATGATGATGGTCGCATCACCTCGCGCCCGCTGATCGAGCGCATGGTGACGTATCAGCGTCAGGTCAGTCTGGATAACGGATGTGCTTTCTGGAATACCTGGCAGTTCATGGGCGGTCGGGATTCGTTCGCACGCTGGCTGTCGCAAGGGCTGGCCTGGACTGATCTGAATCATCTGACCGAAAAAGGATTACATCGTATCGGCAACGCCTTCTCCGATGCGCTATTGCAGAGCTATCTGCGTTTCGAGGCAGGCCAGTAATGACAAAAAAAACAGACTGTCGTTTGCTTCTGGTGCTGGCGCTGCTGCCAGCCGTCGTCGCATCCGCAGAGACAGCGCCGGTCGAGGCCACATCGCAGGCTTTGCATCAGATATTTAGCGTCGCAGGCGGCAAAGACATGGAGGCGCTGAAGTGCACGACGCCGCAACGGAGAAAATCGCCAGAGCGTCGCCCCACGCCTTCGCAGGGCAATAATCAAAAACAAGATCCGGTACCTGCAGGCAGCGAAGAGGAAATCATCCCGCTGAGTGAAGAAGAGGAAGCGGCGATGCTTAAAAAGGCGCTTGCGCCACCCAGCGCCGAAGAACTGCGTCGTAATATGCCGAAATCGGAGTGGATAAAAAAATTCCACGCTACATTGTCTGGCGCGTCGCATCAGCGTGTCGTGCGCGTCGGTATTTGGGGCGGCAGTCACATGGCAGCCGAATTTTTCACTGCCGATGTCCGACAGGCGCTGCAGGACCGTTATGGCGTTGGTGGCGCCGGTCATATCAATCTGCTGTATGGTCGTCCGGGGTTGAATCTACCTATTCGCGCTTTTTGTCGAACCGGTGAATGGCGCGAGGAACTGCCCCCCAGAACGGCCGGCTCGCCAAAGATTATCTCTGGTCTGGGCTTGTATGCGATGACAGCCCATACACCGCATGCAGCTCTCGAAATTGATGTGCGGTCCACGCATGCCAAATACCGTGCCCATCAATTGGCTTTGCATTTCCTGCGGCAACCCGAAGGTGGTACCTTCGACGTGATTGTCGATGGTGAAAAACTCGGAACGCTCGACACCCAGGGCTCTCATGCGATCGGCGTGGTCGAGATCAAGGCCGCAATGCCAATCTCTCGTATCGAGCTGCGTATGAATGAAACAAAGACAGTGACGCTGCTTGGCCTGTTCGCAGAAGATCATCAGGGTGCGGTGCTGGATAATTTTGGTATTGCGGGTGCTGCCGGTAATTACTGGCGGGGGGTCGAGCCCGAGTTGTTCAAGGCGGCGGTATCCGAGCGTCCTTATGATGCGGTAGTACTCGCCTACGGTACCAATGATGTCACTGGCAAAAGCTGGAATCCGGAGCGTTATCGCCAGGATTATCGTCAGACGCTGATCACCATGCGTGCCACATTGCCGCAAGCTGCGTGCGTTCTGATCACGCCCGGAGATCGGGTGACCCGGTTTTACGTCAAAAAGATCGTCAAGGTCTCAGCCGGCAAACGCAAGACCGTCAACAAGACGCAGGTCACTACCCATTACGATCTGCAGACTTTTCCTCAGCGGCACGCTCAGGCAGCAGCAATTCAGCGGGAACTTGGCGACGAATATCAATGCATGGTGTGGGATATGTCGGTCGTGATGCGCGAGATGGGTGGTGCTTATGCCTTGATGAAGCGATCGCCACCCTGGATGGCCAATGACCTGATACATCTCACGCCTGCGGGCTATCGCGAAATGGCCAGACGTTTCGTCGCGTGGCTGGAACTTTCCAGTGCCAAATCGCCGTAGGCGGTGCAAAAGCCCTGCGCGGCAGACGCCATGTATGATCGCGCTATATGGGCCGTAAAGTCTGCCAGCGAATCAGAACTTCATGATCTGAGGTGAGAAATTGAGCGTTAGTCAGCCAGATGTCGATCGTATGAAATCACTGTCCATGCGTCGTCTTGCCGAACTTTTTTTCTTTGTCCTGTTTATGAGCCAGCAAACCGGGATCGCTGCTCCCTTGTCCGACAACCTCAAAGAGCAATCCTTTGTGACGTCCGACCGGGTTCGTCTCACCTATATCACCGGTGGGTCGGGTGATATCGATCTGATTTTCATTCCTGGTTGGCTGATGCCGGCCCAGATTTTTCAGCCTCAGCTGGAGCATTTCTCGAAAAAATACCGGGTGCATTCGCTCAATCCCAGATCACAGGGCACATCGGATATTTACCGTGGGCCGCGCCTGGCAGAACTGCGCGCCCGCGATATCAAGGAATTCATCGCACACCTGAAATCCAAACGATTCGTTTTGCTGGGCTGGTCCCTGGGGGTAATGGAATCACTGGATTACCTCACGCGCTACGGACAAAATGGACTGATGGCACTGGTGTTGATTGATAACTCGATAGGCGAGGGGGAGCCGCCCAAGGCTCGCCGCAACAAGCGATCAAAAATGACGCAAGCGCAATTTACCAATTACATCAAGGAATTCTCGCGCGCGATATTTAAAACCACGCCTGATGCGGATCTCATTGAGACAGTCGAGAAATCCGGTCTGCGGCTGGCAAAAAATCCATCGGATGCCTTTGATGTACTGACCAAGCCCTATGAGCGTGAGTACTATCGCGATGCTGTCTACGCCACGAATCGACCGATTTTATATGCCATTACACCGCGATACATCGAGCAATCGCAGCTGTTTGTGGACAAGCATCCTCAAGGGCAAACGAGGATCTATAACGATGCCGGTCACGCCTTGTTTGTGGATGCAGCCGATGAATTCAATCGCGATCTTGAAGCCTTTCTGACGACCAGTGAGGAAGCCGAGAAAATCAGCGAAGACTGAGATACCTCACCCATCCAACGCCATATTGCCATCGCCATGGAAGCCCCGATTAAAAATAGCCGGAAGCCTTTACACGGAAATTAATCGCGACTAGCCCTTGATTTTGCCGGGCCCTGCGTCGCACGACTGGACTGGCTAGCCATAAAACGTGGATTTGTTGAGCCTCTCCCCGTATCAAGCGGCATTGGATTTTAACTTTTTTGCAATGATGCTTTTGGAGAGTATCCGCATTGCCGGATGACTGGCATTTTTTCAGATTTTTCCCTTGCTGGACTTCTTAAACTCCCGTAATTTCGCATTGGAGGCCGAGCGAGCCATCAAAGCGGGCAAGCCGTGCCAGTTGCTGGAGTAGACTCATAATGAAAAAAATAATTTACCTTTGGTGGTGCCTGCTCGCTCTCGGCAATCATGCGAATGCACTGGCCTTCAGCGATCTTCCGGCTTTCGAGGTGAGTGATGACACACCCGTCATCTTCAGCGATAAGCGCGACGTTCGTGTATTGGACGATGCAGGTGGTCAGCAAGATATCGCCCAGATCATCGCCTCATCAGCGGCTTTCAAGCGACCTGCGGAAATTCAGCAAATCCAATCGGGTCGTCACTATTGGGTAGCGCAGAAATTCAGCAGCCGTCTGCCAGAAGACATCGTTCTGAGGATCGACCCCTCGGGCTGGGGAAGCATTCATAGTCACGTCATACGTGCCAATGGCCAAGTCGAGTCTTTGAAAACGTCCGGTGTTTTTTATGCCAGTTATAACCGGCTCGTCGATATCAATCCCTTTGCTTCAGGATCGAGAAAGACCGAGAGCCAATTCACGCGCTTTTCTCTTCATCCTGGTGAAGAGGTACTGGTCCTCACGCAGGTGCAAGCAAATAGCAATCTTCCTCCGAGGAGCTTCAGCCTCACCTTTTATGATGAACTGAAATTTTCCGAAGCAAGGCGCTTCGGTCTTTATCTTGAGGGTGTGCTGCTGGGTGTCTTGTTTGCACTGGCTGTGTTTGGGTCATTTTCAGCAGCGAAAAACAAGGACGGCGCAAGCTTTGCCTACAGCATCTGGATTGTGGTGGCTTTCTGCCAGATCTTGAGCAATTCCATGCCTGAGGGGGCACGCCTGTCCGAATTCGTGTTTGATGTCGAGGGCATCAATTATGGACATCAGAGTATCTACTGGCCCTTGTTTGTCAGCTTTGGCTATCTGCAAGCCATTTGTTACGCATTTTTTGCGGCATCGTTTCTCAATGTCCGCGAGCATTTCCCGATGGTCCACAAGGCGGTTTATCTGTATGTCGCCATCTATGCAGGACATTATCTTTTTACGTCATTTGTGCCCCATGAAGTACCTGTAAAAATCCTCTGGCTGCCGCTCGGCGTGATTACTTTGATGCTGTTGATTTCTTTCTATACGATTGCATTCATTCGTTATCGTCAGGGCTTGAATATTGCCAAATTTTTTATGTTTGCAATCGTGCCGTATTTGACATTTCGCTCGATTTTCATTCTTGGACTTGCCGGCGTACCTTCACCTTTCTCATTACTCGAGCCTTCAGGTTTCGGGCTGCTGATGCAGAATTCCAATACAGCTCAGGCCATCGGCTTGTGCTGCGAGGCGCTGATCATGGCACTGGCTGTGGTGAGTCGTACTCGCTGGCTGCAGGAAGAGCTGGCCATCAATTTGAAGGCGCAACAGGAATTGGTGGAGGGACAGAATCGCGTACTCGAAGCAACGGTTGCCGAGCGCACTGCAGAGCTCGCTGCCCAGCATAAAGAGCTTGATGAGGCCCATCAGATGCTGGTGGGCTCGGTCAATTATGCAAGCCGTCTTCAGCGCGGACAATTACCGCGAGCCTTGCGACTTGAGGGAAGGTTTGCTTCTTTCGATGTCATCTGGGAGCCGCGAGACACCATCGGTGGTGATTTATGGTGGGTCTCTTCATCGAAGCATGAAGGGCCTTTTGTATTGGCTGTGGCGGACTGTACCGGTCATGGCGTGCCGGGTGCGATGCTGTCGCTGCTGGTAAGTAATTCGTTCGAGCGAATTTATGCGACGGATACGGATCATGATCCGGTCGATGCTTTGCAATTACTCGATCACTATGTTCGTACCGGGCTGAATCAGGATAGACCGGATAGTGAAAGCGATGATGGTTGCGATGCCGCCATTCTGCGTATTTATCCCGAGGCGCGCCGGTTGGAGTATGCGGGTGCAAAGCTCGAATTATGGCAACTGAAAAACTCCGGTGAGGTACTGCGACATCCGGCGGCGCGCATCAGTCTCGGTTATTCGCAACGCTTGACCGAAGCTGATCGACCAGATCTCCAAGTCATTACTTATGACAAGGATGACACTTTCGTGATCGTCACGGATGGATTTACCGATCAGATTGGCGGACCCGATGATCGTCGGGTCAGTTACGGCTATCGCCGTCTGCAATCGATGCTCATGAACCATGCCAATGCATCTGTGAGCGAAATTTCAAAGGCAATGAAAGCAGACTTCGATGCTTGGCAGGGCAAGAATCTGCGGCGCGACGATGTCACAGCCCTTGTATTTCGTTTGTGATTCAGGCGAGGTTATGTAGACGCTGAATAAGCCCACGTTTTATGGCGAGCCAGCACAGCTGTGCGACGCAGGGGCCAGCAAGACCAAGGGCTTGGTGTGATTGACCTTGTCGTACAAATTTCCGGGTTTATTTGACCATCGCGTCTTTGGCGCGACGCCATCCACCTATGCGCCAGTAGAGCCAGCCAGCGATCGAAAGATTGAGCAGATTCCAGGCGACGCCATTGATGAAGGCGGCCTGATAGGAGCCAGTTAAGTCGAATACTTTGCCTGACATCCATCCGCCCAGCGCCATACCAAACAGCGTCGCGGTGATCACGGAGCCAACGCGTGCGCCAGCCTCAGCCGGAGGAAAATATTCGCGCACGATGATCGCGTAGGACGGCACGATCCCCCCTTGAAACAGGCCGAACATGATGGAGATCACGTAAAGTGACACCAAGCCATCGAAAGGAACGAACAAGAGCAGCGCGATACCTTGCAAGGTCGAGCCGAGCAGCAGGGTCCGTATGCCGCCGATACGATCGCAGATAAGCCCGGAGACCAGCCGACTGGCGATACCAAAGCCCAGCATGAGCGAGAGCATCTGCGCACCGCGCGCCGCACCGAAACCCAGATCACTGCAATAGGCAACGATGTGTACCTGCGGCATGGACATGGCCACGCAGCAGGCCATGCCTGCGATGCAGAGTAAAACCTGCGCTTGCGTCAGGCTCAGACCAAACGGTCGGTCTGAGGTAAACGCAGAGATCGGATTTTCCGGCGTTGCATCGGCGATGGGTGGTCGGACTTTCATGCGCAGTGCGAGCAGCATGATGCCCGCGCCACAGAAGCAGCCCAGCGTGAGATAGCTGGCACGCCAGCCAAAGTGATCTATCCCCCACTGCATCACAACCGGCCAGACGGTTCCTGCGACATAGTTGCCACTGGCGCAAATGGCGACCGCGATGCCACGACGTTTTTTCCACCACAGCGCTGTATCTGCCAGTAGCGGCACGAACGTGGCCGAGCAACCCATAATGCCGAGCAGTGCGTGGGCGAGGGTCAGACTCGCAAGGCCGGGCGACTGACTGGCCCACAGAAAGCCGGCCAGATTGCCGAGCCCGCCAATAATGAGTACTCGGTAAACACCGAAGCGGTCCGCCAGTCTTCCCATGAGCAGGCTGCCGACGCCAAACGCGATCATCAGGGCAGTGTAGGGTAGTGACGCGCCGGCGCGATCGCTGCCGAACTCAGCTTGTGCAACGGGCAGGATCACGACTACCACATACATCGCCGCGCTGCCCAGAGTAACGAGAACCAGCGTGTTAAGCAGACGCCAGAATGCGTAACGCGAGTCGATCAGATCGGGGCTGACTGGAATGCTGGGGCTGGACATGGGGCATCAGGTTAGCATGCGTTTTGGACTGGGCCTCTGGAAAGTGCGCCTGCTGTCGATAAGTACCCTTCAAGGCAGCTGCGCGCCGAGAACCGCAGTGCTGGACTGTAAGGCTCGCGCCGATGTACGCTGAAGTCACTATTAAATGATGTTATTGAAGAGGCAATCATGACGATTCAGTCTCCCCTCATCGACAAAGCGAAAGCTTTCCGGGCCGGGAAGTTAGCGCTCGCCAAGCCTGAGATGCAGATCGGTGCGGCCTGTGTCGCCAATGCCGAGGATCTCGCTCGTGTGCTGTCGGAAGAGGCGGGTGAGACCGACACATTTTTGCTCGCGGGTGCGGTACTGAATGACGTTCTTCAGACCACCGAGACCAATGAGGCAGAATTGGCAAGCGTGTTTGGCAGCGAGATCGCTTTCATCGTTGCCGAGGTGACGGATCATCCCCGTTTTTCGCTGGTGACTCGAAAGGCGCTGCGACTGCGTTCGGCATCCCATTTATCCCGCAAGGCCCGTTTGATCAAGCTCGCTGAGGTGATCGAGAGTGTGCGCACGCTCGCTAGCCCCGTGGCGCCTGAAGCTTGGTCCGATCAGCACAAGATCGAATACTTTGATTGGGCAGAACGTCTCGTCCAAGCCATGGGCAAGACCAGTTCCACCCTCGAGGCAGTGTTTTCCGCTGAAATCGAAGGCGCTCGGCTGAAGCTTGGGGCGCGTATGACTATGGTGAATTAAGAGATTTCATCTAGGGAGACGCTGAATAAGTCACGTTTTATGGCGAGCCAGCGTAGCTGTGCGACGCGGGGACCAGCAAAATCAAGGGGTCGGTACGATTGACCTTGCCACAAAAGTTTCTGGGTTTATTAATCAGCGCTTCCCTAGATCATCAATTCCGCGGCGCCTGCGCACCAAAACGCGTGGACCGGAACCATTTTTCGAAGACATCGGCCTGATCCTTGTAGCCGCTGAAGTTCAGCGCACGAAAATCCGGTATGGTTTTCGTCGCTTGGGCATTGAGCCAGTTAACCAGATGAATCGAGCGGCCGGTAGGGTCAATCTTTGGCAAGCGCTCTGGCGTAAAAGTCACTGGCACGATACGCACCGATTTGAATTTTCCACTGGCATCAAACATCATCTCCGGGAAGGTCGAGACATTTGCCAGATTCTGTGCGCTCAAGCCGCCTGCGCCTACAAAGTTACCGATGGAGTGCAGCACGGGTACGCCGTTGATGCATTCTGCTGCGCGTACCAGGTGCGGTCCGTGAGCAATCAGCGCACCCGCACCGGCTTTGATCATTGCAGCAGCAAATTTTCTTGCGTTGCCACGTTGCTCGCCCAGGAAAACTTCATCTTCATTGGTGATCATGGCATAGGCATCACCTTCACCACCGAGCTGATAGAAAAGAATAACCAGATCACTCTTGGCGCGAACTTCAGCGACCAGCTTGGCCGTTGCCTCGATTTCCAGCACGTTGTTGTACATCGGGTAGTGGGCAAGCGCGATCACGCCGATCTTTATACCTTTGACTGGTCGAAACACATAACTGCCTTTGAGACCCGTATGCTCGATGCCTGCTGCAGTCAGATGGCGCTGGGTATCAGCGAAACCGGTTGGGCCGTAATCCTGCGCATGATTATTCGCGATCGACAAAATGTGAAAATTTGCTTTTTTCAGCAGCTGGGCGGTTTCGACCGGATAATGAAAAGAGTAGGAGCGGCCCGGTACATAAGGCTTGCGAGGCGTGTTGGCGTCGGTGATGGGCCCTTCGAGATTGCCCAACACCAGATCGGCTTTGCTCAGCAAAGGCATGAATTCCGTGAAGGCATTGCGGTTGATTTGGGGATTTTCCGAGAACACGAGATCACCGGTTGCCGCCAGACGTATATCGGTCGCCGCGGAATCGATCGGTGTGCCCGAGCAGTTCATAAATTTTGGAAAACCGTCTTCGATCGTGGTCTCTGCCTGCAAAGGGCATATCAAGCCCGAGCTTAGTGTTATCAGAGCCGCCAGTAGCGATTTTCGAAGAGGAAGTGCTCGGTGTTGTATGTTTTCGTTCATGTAAGCGATAAGCAAGTAAGAGAAAAAATCCGAAGGTGTCACTCAGGTGTTATGCGCACCGCATAAGTGAATCGATGGCGATAATAAGTGCTATCCATGCGGCTCACAGTCACTCGAGTGCCCGGCATAGGTGAATGAATGAATTGAGAATCATTGACATAAATACCAACGTGCGTGAATCTACCGCCACGCGTATTGAAAAATACCAAATCGCCGGGGGCTAGCTCTTCACGGCTAACGCGCGACCCAAGGCGCGACATGTCCACGGGCATCCGAGGCAACTTGATATTCAATGTATGGCGAAAAACAAATTGCACAAATCCGCTGCAATCAAAGCCCGTCTGTGGTGATGTACCACCCCACCGATAAGGTACCCCCATATACTTGCTGGCTTCAGAGACGATGTTCATACCCTTCGATAGCGATTCGGTCAGCGTCTCTGAAGATGCAGTGATCGCGGTCTCGGTCGCCACAGAGGGCTGAGACTTGTCTGATGCCGGTGCGTCCGGACGCGTCTCGGACGCTGCCTGTGCCGCTGATGGATCAACGGGCCCGGCCCATGCAAGACTCACGGCTATCATGATGATGCCGGCAAGCGCACTGCATATCTTCAGCGGGAATGACATTTTTGTAATAGAAACTATAAAATCACAGGCGACCGTAGTCTATCTCATCATATCGGTACAGTCAGGGAAAGGCTGAATAAATCCACGTTGTATGGCAGGCGTAGTTGTGCGACGCGGGGATCAGCAAAATCTAGTGCTTGGTGCGATTGACCTTGCCACAAAAATTGATGAGCTCGTTTAATTAGCGCTTCATTAGGTATTACTCACACCATGAATCCGAACAAATCTATGAGAATCGGTGCAGTGCTGCTCGCAGCGGGACAGGGCGCGCGCATGGGTTCGGTGCCTAAATCCTTATTGCGTCTGCAGGGAAGGCCTTTGATTCATCGACATCTGATGGCCCTGCGCGAAATCCCCTTCGATGAGCTTGTCGTGGTCACGGGCTATCACCATGAGCAGATCGAAGCGGCTATCAGCGACCAGGGAGTGCGCTTGGTCAGAAACGCCGAGCCCGAGCGCGGTCAGCAATCCTCGGTTCGCTTGGGCGCTGCTGCCCTGGGGGCTGAGTTTGATCTGGTCATGGTGGTGCTGGCAGATCAACCATTGATTGGCCCTGTTGATCTGAGAGAGTTGATCAGCGCATTTGCGCAGCGTCCGCCAGGGACAGGTGTGCTTTATCCGGTGGTGCAAGGTCAGCGCGGCAATCCTGTCGTGTTTTCGGGTGACACGATCGCAGCCAGGCTGAGTAGCGGCGACGATGCAGATTTCAGGCGCTACATTGATGCACATCCCGCAGTGGTCTATCGGTACGTAACGCCCAATGAACATTTCATTATCGATCTCGACACCGCAGAAGATATTGCAGCCTTCGAGCAGCGTACTGGTTGGGTACTAAGCTGGTCGGATGGTCTTACATAAAAAAATAAAAATAAATGATGATCTGCATGCGACGAAGTCCGTCAGTTCGGCCAATTTGCCGACCCGAACCATCGTAAATGCGGTCGCCATCAATGCGTCCCATCGCACTACCCGAGCCGCTGTACAAACGTTCACCATCAATACGACCGATTTGTCGACCAGAGCCATCGTAAACGCGCTCACCGTCGATGCGACCAATTTGTCGGCCTGAACCATCATAAATCTGCATGCCGTCCTGACGACCGATCTGGCGGCCGGAGCCATCGTAGTACCTGTCGCCATCGACACGGCCGATTTGTCTGCCGCTGCCGTCATACAGGCGCTGTGCCTGGGCCAACTGGGTTACTGTCATTGCAAACAGCAACAGCAGTATCGTCAAAGATTTAATAGAGCACAGATTAAAAAACCCCAGAAATTTTTGTGGCAAAGTAATTGGCGCCGAGCCCTTGATCATGCCGGTTCCCGCGTCGCACAGCTGAGCTGGCTCGCCATAAAATGTGGATCTATTCAGCGTCTCCCTAGCCATACATTTTTCCTTGCGTTACCTGAGTACCCAGCCCGCGAATGCGCTACTGCCTCTGGATTCGTAGTCTGCTCTGATATTTTGCGGTATCACTTTGGGAATCACAGGCACATAAGCATAGTTCTCCCCCTGAGACAGAAAGCCCTCACCCCAAGCGCCGCACAAGACAGTTTCTTCTATGATGTAAGCACGGCGGTTTGCGTAGGTATCTCTGAATTCTTTCAATACGAGGTCTCTCCTACGCAGGGCTTCATCCGGTGTCACGCCCTCTTTTTTATCGCGATATTCTTTCACGAACAGCTCAGAAAAAATCGTTTCTGCGGTCTTGAATCTGGCCTGATGTTTTGAGTCGTTCGCAGCAGTTTCTGCGAGTACCGAGAAAATCGCGGCACAACGAACTGACTGCGTTGCGATTCTGGATTCTTGTGCGTGAATGTGGGTAAAAAAAAGGGACAGGCATATTCCCGTCACTACCCCAAGTGAAATTTTCGTCGCGTTCATTTCGTCCTTTCTCACTGGGTCCGTCATGATGATGCCGGTGCACGAATCATGCAGATTATCTCACGACGTTTGCCTGGGAACGCCATGCGCCCACCGGGACTTTTTCGCTGGCAGGGGGCGAGGCTGTGTAAGATGGGGAAAAAAGTAACTCCCCAATGAATTATTAAAAAGAGAATGCAAGAGGCTGCTATGGAAGATTCTCGTGTAGCGGATCAAACCCCGGCGGAAGTCAAGGAGGGGCTGGAAGCATTGAAGGCCGTGCAATCCTCGGCAGCGTCACAAAACAATGACCCTGATGCGATTGACGAGCGCCTGCAGAAAGCCAGAGCCAGCCAGCGGGAGTTCATCATCCGTTTGTATGTCACCAGTGCTGTTGTTATCGCGCTGCTCAGTTTTGCGATCTATCTGACCATAAAGCTGAGTTGAAAGGCCGTGAAGCGCAGCTTTGTGTTGCGCATTTTTCGAAAGTATCGGCGGCAGCGCTTGGCCATCCCGGGATTTGACGCGGCCTGTCAGGCCGTTGGAAATAGTCTCTAGCTGATTGCTGCCTTGTCGGTACGTGCATCGCCCAGATTGTCTTTCCAGGTCACTTCCAGCATGTCGCCTTTTGTGCCGCCCTTGAAGCTGAATTGTATGAAAGGATTTTCCGACACTGCCATCCCCAGATAGGCGTCCAGGACGATTCTGTCCTTGCATTTGACTTCCAGCGTCTCTATAAAATGGGCGGGAATTTTCTTGCCATTTTCGTCTTTGCGAAGTCCTGATTCCATCGGATGACGGATCATCAGTTTGACCTCAATGAGATCCTGGACCTGTACCGCTCTGATGCGCATGGGTTCACTCATGATGGTCTCCTGATATCAACCGCAACCGCCGCCACCAGCTCGCACCTTGATCGTGGTGCTCGCAACGTAGTAATTGTTTTTGGCTCTGACCACCGCATAGACGGACGAGCTTTCGCCCATTTTGATCCGGGTGTTCAGCGAGGGCTGTGTCCCCTCCGGGAATTTGAAAACACCGACCACAGGGGTCGGGTTTTTCTGAACCACCAGGACGATCAAGTCGGTGCCTTCAAGCCGGCTCTCCACGGAGACTGGGACGATGTAGCCACTGTCGACCATCTCCGGCCCGGACACAGTGATCGCTGTACTCTCCACGACCAGATCACCACCGAGGGCTTGCGCCGCTTCCTGAAAGGTGCGGGTTTTGAGCAGGCTACCATCCCATTCCTTTGCCAGCGCCGGCCATGGCAGAAGCGCGCCGCCCGCAATCGCCATCGAGAGCGTTGTTGTCAAATCCAGAAAATCTCTGCGGTTTTGATCCATGGTGCGACTCCTCTGACGCGTTTCCCCGGCGAATTGGGTGGGGATGACTGCCGGCAATAATCCCTTAATGTATCCCGATATGAGCTCCCTGCGCAGCTTTTAAGTCGACCAATTTCCTCGGTTATTGATCCTTAAGGACTTCGAAGCCTTCCACAAAATACTCAGTATCCCCAAAGCACGAGGACGGAACCCCTTTGTGCTGTGAGTATTTCAGCACCAGCCGCTGACCTGCATGCGCCGCCAGCTGATTTGCCAGCTGATCATCTCGAACCGTAAACAGGAATTTTTCCGGGACCACGCCGGGCAGCGTGGTCAGCAGGTGTTCGCCTTCCCATGTTTTGCAAAGCCATCCGCGCTTTGAGAATTTTTGCAGCAGACCGGCGCGCTCACCCGTCGAATAAGACCAACTGAGCGTTATCCAGGTGTACAAGCTGAACGCGACGATCAGAGCGACGAGCACGGTCAGAAATCCAAGGGTAATTTTTTTCATGAGTTTCAGGCAGCGTTGATGAATTCAATCATGGGGGTTTGGGGCGCCACTCACCGCAACGCATCAGCTGAGTGACTGGCGAATATCAATCACGAATCGGTATTTGACATCGCTGGTCTGCATGCGCTCATAGGCGAGGTTGATATCCTGCATAGGAATGATCTCGATATCGGAAACGATCTGATGCTCGCCACAAAAATCCAGCATTTCCTGCGTCTCTTTAATGCCGCCCACCAGTGAGCCGGCAATGCTGCGCCGTCCAAAGATCAGCGGTCGGGAATTGAGCTCTGATGTTGGACCAATCGAGCCGACGACGCAGAGCGTACCGTCAACTTTCAGCAGTTCCATGTAAGCCGTCACGTCATGGGGCACAGGTATGGTGTTGAGCAGAAAATCAAACTGGCCTGCATAGCGAGCAGCGGCGTCTTTATCAGAGAACAGTAATACCTCATCGGCCCCCAGGCGTTTGGCGTCCTCTGCCTTGTGCGCAGAGTTGGTAATCATCACGGTGCGCGCTCCCATCGCATGAGCGAATTTGATACCCATGTGACCGAGACCACCCAGACCAATCACGCCTACCGTCATACCGGCTTGCACATTCCAGTGTTTCAGTGGCGAGTAGGTAGTGATACCCGCGCATAACAAGGGCGCTGCGCCCGCAGGGTCCAGCGAGTCGGGTACGGTAAGAACAAAGTGACGATCCACCACAATACTTTTTGAATAACCGCCGTAGGTGAAGCCGCCGGGATCCTTGCTGGGCGTGTTGTAGGTGGCAGTAAATCCATTGAGGCAGTACTGCTCCATATCGGCATGACAGGAAGAGCAATGCTGGCAGGAGCCGACAAAACAACCCACGGCCACGCGCTGACCCACGCGCAAATCGCTTACCTCAGGACCGATAGCCCTGACGGTACCGACAATTTCATGTCCGGGCACGATGGGGTAATTGCTGCGCCCCCAGTCGTTCTTCGCGTAATGAATATCAGTGTGGCAAACACCGCAAAATTCAATATCGATCTGTACATCCTTTGACCCTGTGGCTCTGCGGGTGATCTGGTGTGGCTTCAGGGGTGCGTCAGCGGCGTGCGCGGCGTAGCAAGAAACGAGGGTCATGGGCAACTCCTGAAATTACATGAAGGGTTGGGAAAACACGGAATAAAAAGCTGTCGGCTTCATTCAAACAGTGCTTCCCTGGCAAGCCTGTATACCCAAAGAATAAGTGATCTCGTAAAGTCGTATCAAGAAACGGGTTTTGTTATCATAATGGCTACGCGCTAAAGCACAATAAAACTCCGGGCACTGCGTCATCGCAGGTTCAGTGCAGCGACTCACGTAGAATAAATCTTGCTAGGAAAATCTTTGCCCCAAACTCCGTGCACCGGTTTAGCACCGCTGTGTTTTGTATAAGCCCTGATATTCCCGTCCTGCTACGATGAAAAAAATCCAGAAAATTCTTGTTGCAAATCGCTCCGAGATCGCCATTCGTGTCATGCGCGCTGCGACCGAGTTAGGTATACGCACGGTGGCTGTTTATGCAGCAGAAGATCGTTTTGCGCTGCATCGCTTCAAGGCCGATGAGAGTTATCTGGTGGGTGAGGGTAAAAAGCCTATTGCGGCTTATCTGGATATTGAGGACATCATTCGCATCGCTAAAGAAGCGCAGGTGGATGCGATTCATCCCGGCTATGGATTTCTGTCCGAGAATCCGGATTTTGCCGAGGCCTGCACCAACAACGGGATTATCTTCATCGGTCCCAAGTCCGACGTGATGCGCACCTTGGGCAACAAGGTCGCTGCGCGCAATGCCGCCATCGCGGCCGGTGTGCCGGTTGTGCCCGCTACGCCGGCCTTACCGCAGGATATGAATGAAGTCCGAAAACTGGCCGGTGCTGTCGGTTATCCCTTGATGCTCAAGGCAAGCTGGGGCGGCGGTGGTCGGGGCATGCGGGTGATCGAATCCGAGGACGAGCTGCCCGCGCAGCTCGAAGTCGCGCGGCGCGAAGCAGCCGCCGCCTTTGGCAACGACGAGATGTATCTCGAAAAGCTGGTTCGTCGCGCGCGTCATGTCGAAGTGCAGCTGCTGGGTGATACGCATGGCAATCTGATGCATTTGTTCGAGCGCGATTGCTCGGTTCAGCGGCGTAATCAGAAAGTAGTCGAGCGCGCGCCCGCGCCTTATTTGAGCGATGCAGATCGTGCGTCTTTATGCGAAGCCGCTTTGAGACTGGGACGTGCGGTCAATTACACTCATGCGGGCACGGTCGAATTCCTGATGGATGCCGATACCGGTTCGTTCTATTTCATTGAAGTCAATCCGCGTATTCAGGTCGAGCATACCGTCACCGAGCAGGTCACGGGTGTTGACATCGTCAAAGCGCAGATACGCATTTCCGAAGGCTTGAAAATCGGTGACACCGATGCACAAGGTCTGCATATTCCCGATCAGTCCGAGATTCGGCTGAACGGACATGCATTGCAATGTCGTGTCACCACCGAAGATCCTGAAAACAATTTCACTCCTGACTATGGTCGTCTGACCGCTTACCGTAGTGCTTCCGGTTTTGGTATTCGCCTTGATGGTGGCACTGCGTATTCAGGGGCGGTGATTACGCCGTATTACGACTCTCTGCTGGTCAAGGTCACTGCCTGGGCACCCACGACGGTCGAGGCCACCGCGCGCATGGACCGTGCGCTGCGAGAATTCCGTATTCGAGGCGTGTCGACCAATCTGCAGTTTCTGGAAAACGTCATCAATCATCCGCAGTTCATTTCGGGTGAGTGCACGACACGTTTTATCGATACGACGCCCGAGCTGTTCCAGTTTGCCAAACGCGCCGATCGCGCGACCCGCTTGCTGCGCTTCATTGGCGATGTCGTCGTCAATGGCAATCCCGAAATGAAAGGACGCAAAGGGACAGAGGGCATTCTGGCTGCACCGCTCTTGCCCAAGGCGAATCGGGTGGCGCCAATACCGCCGGGCTCCCGCGACCGTTTGCGCGAACTGGGCGCCGAGAAATTCGCGCAATGGATGCGCGAGCAAAAGTCGGTGCTTCTGACCGACACCACCATGCGTGACGCGCATCAGTCGCTGTTTGCAACCCGCATGCGCTCCTCGGATATGCGCGCCATCGCACCCTATTACGCGCACATGCTGCCGAATCTTTTCTCGATGGAGTGTTGGGGTGGTGCGACCTTTGATGTCGCCATGCGATTTTTAAAAGAAGATCCATGGGAGCGTCTGACTGAGTTGCGCGAAGCTGTTCCCAACATCCTGTTTCAGATGCTGTTGCGTGCCTCGAATGCGGTGGGCTACACCAACTATGCGGACAATGTCGTTCGTCATTTTGTGGGACAGGCGGCTGCGGGAGGCATCGATCTGTTCCGTGTGTTTGATTCGCTCAATTGGGTCGAGAACATGCGCGTGGCTATCGATGCAGTACGCGAGACTGGCGCACTATGCGAAGGCGCGATTTGCTACACCGGCGATCCCTTTGATCCTGCACGCGCCAAGTACAGCCTGTCGTATTACGTCAGCATGGCAAAAGAACTCGAGCGCGCGGGTGTCAACATTATTGGCATCAAGGATATGGCGGGCGTATGCAAGCCTGCGGCAGCGCGTGCGCTCGTCAAGGCGCTGAAAGAAGAGGTAGGTCTGCCGATTCATTTCCATACCCATGACACCAGTGGCATTGGTGCGGCCAGTGTGCTGGCAGCCATTGATGCAGGGTGCGATGCCGTTGATGGCGCGATGGATGCCATGAGTGGACTCACATCACAACCCAATCTGGGTTCGATCGCTGCCGCGCTCGCTCATACCGAGCGTGATCCGGGTCTGTCGAAAGATGCCTTGTTCGCCATTTCGCAGTACTGGGAAGGCGTGCGTCGTTACTACGCACCGTTTGAAGCCGATATGCGTTCGGGTACCTCGGATGTGTATCGTCATGAAATGCCGGGTGGTCAGTACACCAATCTGCGTGAGCAGGCGAGAGCGATGGGGATAGATCATCGCTGGACCGAAGTCGCGCAAGCCTATGCCGATGTCAATCAACTCTTCGGCGATATCGTCAAAGTGACGCCTACTTCGAAAGTGGTGGGTGACATGGCCTTGTTCATGGTTGCCAATGATCTGACGCCGGCCGATGTGAGTGATCCGGATCGGGAGATCGCATTCCCTGAATCCGTGATTTCATTGTTCCGCGGCGAGTTGGGTTTCCCGCCCGATGGTTTTCCGACCGCGCTGCAAAAGAAAGTTCTTAAGGGCGAGAAGCCTCTTGAAGGTCGACCCGGCGCGAGCCTGCCCCCTGTGGATTTGCAGCAGGCACGAGCGAGTGCCGAGAAGGCGGTGGATCGCAAGATCAGCGAGCAGGAACTCGCGTCCTATCTGATGTATCCGAAAGTCTTTACCGAGTATGCACAGCATCGACGTCAGCATGGTGATGTGAGCGTGCTGCCCACCGATGTGTTTTTCGAGGGACTCAAAGATGGTCAGGAAATCTCGGTGGATATCGATCGCGGAAAAACACTGGTGATTCGCCTGCTCGGACGTACTGACCTCGAAGAAGAGGCCCAGACCAAACTGTTCTTCGAGCTCAATGGTCAGCCGCGCATGGTGCGTGTCCAGCATGCGGGTGTGGTGAGCTCGGTATCACATCCCAAAGCACAGGAGGGCAATGCGCTGCACGTCGGTGCGCCCATGCCGGGCATGGTGGTGACGCTCGCTGTCAAACCCGGTCAAAAGGTGAGCAAGGGCGATCCGCTGGTCTCGATCGAAGCGATGAAAATGGAAACCATGATTCGCGCCGAGATCGATGGTGTTGTGCTGCAGACGCATGTGAAGCCCGGCAGTGTGGTCACGGCAAAGGACTTGCTGGTCGAGTTCGCAGCGTCCTGATCAGCTCGCCTGCTTACGCAATCCCAGCGCGATCACGGTCGTGACGACGATGAGTGCGCCCAGGACCTGTACAGGCGCAATGGCCTGACCGAGCAGCAGCCAGGCCAATGCCAGGGCAAAGACAGGTTCCACGTTCATGATCGCGGAATTACCGACCACGCCCAGACGTGGCAGCAGGCTGAACATCAGCGTGAAGGCCGTGCCGTAAAGGACAGTGAGACCTGCCAGCCCCCACCAGCCTGTCGCAGTGGTTGGCAGCGACCAGTCGCCACTACTGACTGCGAATGCCGTTGTCAGCAGCAGCACCGTGCCCAGTGTGTAGACTGTCCTGACCCGGCCATCAATCGACAGCAGCTCATGCTGTGTCAGCACCATGGCCAGTGCGAAGGTGGCTGCGGCGGTGGTCGCAAATGCCACCCCATTGCCGATCTGCTGCCAGTGTGCAGAAGCGCCCAATCCTGAGGCAGCACCGAAAGCATCCAGTGCCAATGCCAAACCAAACAAAATGACGGGCATCGCTCTGAGCACAAATTTTTCTGCCTGATGGCGATAAATAATCCGTGCCCAGAATGCAGCCCATAAGGGATAGGTATTAAATGCAAGCAGGGCAAGTGCCACCGGCAGGCGCGCTACCGCCGAATAAAGGCAGTAGCTCTGTATGGCCACCAGCGTACCGACGATGGGCATGAAGACCAGCGATCGTCCCTGCAAGCGCGGCGACACACGCTGACTGAGCAGCAGCAGGGCGATGATCAGCGCCGTGACACCACTACGAAAAATCACCGCCGTCGTGACGCTCACGCCATCATTGAAGGCAAAGCGGGCCGAAACGTGATTGGCGCCCATCATCACGGCGATCAGCAGCAGGGTCAGGAATGCAGTGCGAGATAGGGACTTGCTCATTATTTTTCTTGTCTCGGTGCGGTATCGCAAATGCCAGGCAGGTTTACCCGGACGGTGAATGCCCATTATTTCATGATCGCGGTCGAGCGTCGGTGATGCCAGCGATGACGTGTATATTTCGGTCGTCCTGATCAGAAAATCCGGATAGCAACGAGATGATACGAGATGATACGAGAAGAGACAGCGACGCCTGATAAATTCCTGATGAATTCAGTCTCTCCACTACGCACTGAGGACTGGCGTCCACCTGCGCCCGCCTTGCGATCCAATCTCGCCATCGGACTCAGGATACTTTTCCAGCGCTCGCCCGACCTGCTGCAAACGCTGCCGCGTGACTGCTACACCAAAGACATCATCACGGTGCCGGTGGGCAGACGGCCTGTCTTTATCGTCAATCATCCCGAGACGATTCGTCGCATTCTCACAGAAGATCGGGCGAGTTATCCGAAGAGCGATCTGATGGTCTCGGCATTGTCGCCGCTGCTGGGCGATGGTGTGTTGATTGCTTCAGGTGAGCTCTGGGAACATGATCGTCAGATGCTGGAGCCGGCCTTCATGCATATGCGGCTCGCGCACATGTTTCCGGATATGCGTGAAGCTGTTCACGATTTTGTGGAGCGACTGCAGCTTCTGGAGACAGACGCCGTGGTAGATCTGGAATCGGAACTCACGCACGTGACGGCCGACATCATGTTGAGGACGATTTTCTCCAAACCCATAGGCGCTGCGCGAGCGGAGGCTGTGTTCGAAGCCTTTTCCTCGTTTCAGAAAAACAGTCCCCAGTTTCAGTTGCAGCATGTATTAGCCAGCGATCCGCGCAAGCCTGCCTTACCCAGCGCCGAGTTAATGCGCGATGCCAGCATTCTCAGGGACTTGCTGGCAGAGATGCTGGATGAGCGACTTCGACTGAATTCGCAAGGCGAGGTATTTGTTGATTTTGCTCAGGCGGTGATTGATGCGCGTGATGCGGAGGGCTTGCCCTTCAGTCGTGAAAAAGTCATTGATCAGCTGGCCGTTTTTTTTCTCGCGGGTCATGAAACAACGGCAAGCAGCTTGTCCTGGACCTTTTTCATGTTGTCGCAACAGCCTCAGGTCTTGGGAAAGCTGCGTGATGAAATTCGAGACGTGCTGGCCGACCGTCCTTTTGAATTCGATGATTTCAAGTCACTGAGCTTTGTTCGCGATGTCTTTCGCGAATCATTGCGACTCTACCCACCGGCGGCTTTTCTCACGCGTCGTGCTCTGCATGAGGATAAATTCGGACGTCTGAAAGTACCGGCAGACAGTTTCATCGTCATATCGCCGTGGCTGATCCACCGGCATCAGGCTTATTGGCCTCATGCAGACCGTTTTATCCCCTCGCGCTTTGATGTGAATGGCAGTGCACCAGTGCCGGGGACCTATTTACCCTTCGGGCTGGGGCCTCGCGCATGTACTGGAGCGACGATTGCGCAGCTCGAGGCCTCATTGATTCTGTGTGAAGTATTGCGGCGGTTTTCGTTTATTCCCTTGAATGCAGCAAGTGTCTTTCCCGTTTCGCGGGTCAGCGTGCGGCCTTCTGATGGCATACGCTGTCGTGTGGAGAAAATTGATAGCGGGTGAGTCGATGCAGGCTTGGATAAAAAAACCCAGCCAAATCTGGCTGGGTTTTTCATCTGAGGATGAACGGACGGCCCAAGCTCTCGCTCGGCTATACCGATTTCAAGAAGTTCAGTGCGATCTTGTTGAATTTGGTCGGGTTCTCCATGAACATGAAGTGGCTGCCGCCTTCCTCGGCTTCAAAGATTTCCACTTTGGCGCCCGGTATTTTGCTTGCAATCCAGGCCTGCGATGCCGGGGTAAAAAAGCTGCCCTTGGCACCGACCACCAGCGTTGGCACATTGATGCGGGTTATTGTGTCGCGCCAATCCTGCACGCAATGATCAACCAGCAATTTGGCTGCCTCTTTGCGCGGGAATTTTAGATTTTGTGCGAGCGCGTACTCCAGCTTTTGAGCAGGGTAAGCCTTGGTGAAGAACATGCCATTGACCAGACCGGCTGTCGTCTTCTCTCCATCTGCACCCGAGAGTGCGGCGGCGGTATCAAACAGTGCCTGCGGTGTGAAGACAGCGCCGGCATCGGCTTTCTCCGCATCGGACATGCCGGGAGGGATGGTGGTGTAGGGCGCTTGATCGACCAGAATCATCGATCCCGTGCGGTGTTTGCCATACAAATCCCAGTGCGCCCAGATCACGGAGCAGCCCATGGAGTGTCCCACCAGTGTGGCATTGCTCAGGCCCAGACTATCGAGCAGTTCATGCAAATCCGTCGCCAGCCTGGACATACGATAGCCATGCTTTGGCTTGTCGGAGTCGCCGTGGCCACGCATGTCGACGGCGATCACCCGGTAGTTTTCTGAAAAGGCGGTGATTTGATCCTGAAACATCGCTGCAGTTTGTGACCAGCCCGGAATCATCACGATGGGTCGGCCGCGACCTGATTCCAGATAACTCAACTTGACGCCATCACTGGTCATGAAGCTGCCTTGCTTTATTTCGCCTGGGTTAACGCCACCACCCAGACCAATGCTGGCACAACCCGTCGTGGCCAGTGAAGTGCCGGCCAGCGCTGCAGCCGCGAGAAAGTGGCGTCGAGAATGGCGCTGCGCTTGCATCTCGTCTGCGATTGGCAGATCGGTGGGCGAGTTATCTTTTTTCACGTCGTCTCCTGTTTATTTATGAATTTAAAAACAATCATCACGCCTGGCTGCCCAAGAAAGATAGCAGAGTCTTTGGTCAGGAGACTTTTTTTCTGCCCATTCCCTTCACTGCGGCGAAATATCGGTCAGGTAGCCAGCCGAGTCTACAATATGGCAAGATTTACAAAAATTAGTGACGGAGACAAAGCATGGCACGTTCCCTCGCCGCCGAAGCGGACGCGAAATTTCACTTTCATCCTTATACCCAGCCAAGAGATCTCGAAAAAAACGGAGCGCTCGTGATCGTTGGTGGGCGAGGCGTGCATGTCACGGACGAACACGGCAAGGAATACATCGAGGGTATGGCCGGTCTCTGGTGTGCTGCACTGGGTTTTTCCGAGCAGCGTCTGGTGGATGCGGCGCATCGTCAGATGCAGAAGCTGCCCTACTATCACACTTTTTCCGGGAAAGTCTCTGGCCCGGTAACCGAGCTCGTTGAGGTCATGATGCGCTGGTCGCCTGTGCCGATGGCGCGCATCCTGTTTGCGAATTCAGGATCGGAGTCGAATGACACGGCGGTCAAGCTGGTTCGCTATTACCACAATGCCATTGGCCGGCCGCAGAAGAAAAAAATCATTGCGCGTGTCAAAGGCTATCACGGCGTGACGCTGGCGGCAGCCTCGCTCTCGGGCATTCCCACCATGCACAAGCATTTCGATTTGCCGATGCCGGAGACGATTCGGGTCAGCTGTCCGCATCCCTATCAGTTTGCGAAATCCGGTGAGACCCCGGATGACTTTGCCGAGCGTCTCGCCAGGGAGTTGGAGGATACGATTCTGCGCGAGGGACCTGACACCGTCGGTGCCTTCATTGCAGAGCCGGTGCAGGGTGCAGGCGGTGTGATCATCCCACCCCCGCGTTACTTTGATCTGATTCAGCCGATTCTGAAAAAATACGACATCCTGTTGATTGCCGATGAAGTGGTGAGCGGTTTTGGTCGATTGGGTAAGGCCTTTGGTTCAGAAGTCTATGGCTTGCAGCCCGATTTCATCACAGTGGCCAAGATGCTGACATCCGCATACGTGCCCATGTCTGCACTCTATGTCAGCGACCGCGTTTACCAGGCGGTGGCCGATGCCAGCGCCGAGGTGGGCGTGTTCGGTCATGGCTACACTTATGGGGGACACCCGGTAGCCTGTGCGGTGGCACTGGAAGCCCTGAAAATCTACGAAGAGCAGAACGTCATTGGTCACGTCAATCGTGTGTCGCCTCGCTTGCAGGAAGGACTGAAAAAATTCAGCAGTCATCCGTATATCGGTGATGTGCGTGGTATGGGTCTGATCGCAGCCGTGGAGCTCGCGGCAGATCCGGCAAGTCGTACGCCTTTTGCCGCTGAGCGAGGTGTTGGTGCGTATCTGGTTCGGCGCGCGCAGGAGCACGGGCTCATTCTGCGTGCGATGGCAGGCGACATCGTCGCCTTTTCGCCGCCCCTGATTATCTCGGATGCAGAGATTGACGAACTGCTGCTTCGCTTTGAGCGGGCGCTGGATGACACCACGGCGTGGATAAAGAGCTGGTAATGCACTGCTGATGCGCTGGTAATACCTTGCTATGGCCTGGTATTAAATCGTGTTGCGCTAGCGTCGCGCATTGCTGACCGGGTTCCGTGCCAGTTGGATGAATTGATCAATCACATCCCGATTGCGCGCGCCACGCCGACGCACTAAGCCGATGTCCGTGCCCGGAATCGCATCGCGCAGCTTTCTGACCTCAATGCGCTCGGCGTCCAGCGTCCATCGGCGGTAGAGGAAATCCGGAAGAATCGATATGCCTGCGCCCACCCCTACCAGTGAGCGCACCGCTTCGAGCGAGCTGGTGCGCAATTTCACATCGGGCGTCAGTCCTTGCCTGCGCCACAGGGCTCGCTGCATGTCCTCGATACGGTCCGCCTCCAGTACGATCAATGGCGTACCCGCACACAAGGCAAGTGTCAGCTCGCCATGCTCTGCAAGCGGGTGGTTGGATGACATCCAAACGCGATTGGGCGAGGTTGAAAGCGTTTCCACCTGGAGCGCCTGCTCATCCAGAGTGTTGGCAACCATCAGCGCGATGTCAACTTCACCATTGATCAGCAGGTGCTCCAGGAAGGGCGGCGAGTCCTCCAGTATGTCGACCCTGACGCCGGGATAGGAGCGCTGGAAGCGTGCCACCAGGTCGGCAAGGCAGTAGCCGGCCATCAGGCTGGTCACACCGATGGTGAGCGATCCTGTCAGCTCATCCTTCTCGTCATGATTGATGGCGCCGGCCTGCATCACGGCGGAGATGACCTGACGCGCCCTGGCTTCGAAGCGGTACCCGGATTGCGTCAACTCCATGCCCCGGGGCAGGCGCTCAAACAAAGGGGCGCCCAGCGTTGTTTCTAATTCCTGAATACTTTTGGTCAGCGCGGACTGGGCGATATTGACCAGCCGCGCTGCCCCGGCTATTGAGCCAGCGTCACAAACAGCCAGAAAGTAGCGGAATTGCTTTAATGTGAAGTGTTTGCTCACTGTTATCGGGATACTATGGGCGAGGATAAAGGCATTTCAAAGACCTATCTGAAAAATAGAAAGCCACCTGTTTAAATATTGAACTTTTCGGTTTTCAGGGTCAAGGGATAACGTTAGTCCGACTGTGTGCTGGTGCGTGGCCTCACGCTGTGCTGGGTATCAGTAGATAGCAAAAAAATAATGTAATTGGCTGGCCATCTAGACAACCGGAGAGACGCGATGAGCACTTTGAAGCGAACAGCAGCTGCATTGACTCTGACAGCATTTACTGGCGCAAGCTTTGCGCAAGCACCTTTGCAGAAAATCGGCAAAGGCGAGGGACAGGTAGATATCGTTGCCTGGGCGGGTTACATCGAGCGCGGTGCGACCGACAAAGCATTCGACTGGGTGACCGAGTTCGAAAAGAAAACCAGCTGCAAGGTCAATGTGAAAACAGCCGGCACCTCCGACGAGATGGTCGCGCTGATGAATGAAGGCGGTTTTGATCTGGTGACTGCCAGTGGCGATGCATCCTTGCGTCTGATTCGCGGCAAGCGCGTGCAGCCGATCAATGTCAGTCTGATCCCCAGCTACAAGACGATCGATCCACGGCTGCAGAAAGCGCCCTGGCACTACGATAACAACACGCACTATGGCGTGCCCTATCAGTGGGGCTGGAATGTGCTGATGTATAACACCAAGGTATTCGGCAACAAGAAACCTACCAGCTGGAGCGTGGTGTTCGAAGAGCAGAAACTCCCCGATGGCAAGAG
>JAIXXZ010000007.1 GCA_027490465.1 Oxalobacteraceae bacterium | reverse complement strand
TTGCAAAACACGGCGATGGCGAAAGCGCCATGCAATTGTTTGACGGCGCGCTGCACGGTATGCAGCAGATCACCGTCGTATAAATCATTGATCAGATGGGCGATGACTTCGGTATCGGTTTGCGATTCGAATGCATAGCCGCGCTGGGTGAGTTCACGTCGTAGTTCTTCGTAGTTTTCGATGATGCCGTTGTGAACGATGGCAATGCGCGCTTCGCCTTCTTTGGCTGAAAAATGGGGGTGGGCGTTATTGGTCGCGGGCGCACCATGGGTTGCCCAGCGGGTGTGGGCGATACCGGTGTGGCCGCTTAACTGCGTATCGGCTACCTGTGCTTCGAGTTCAGCGACGCGCGCGACACTGCGTGAGCGTTTGAGGCCTTGCTGATGCACGGCGACGCCGCAGGAGTCATACCCGCGATATTCGAGTCGCTTAAGACCTTCGAGCAGGATGGGGACGATGTCGCGTTGGGCGACGGCTCCGACGATGCCGCACATGGGGAATCCTATTTTTTCTGTTTGACGGGCCGTTGCCAGCCCGTGATGCTGATTTGTTTTGCGCGCGATACAGTGAGGCTGTCAGCGGGCGCATCTTTGGTCAGCGTGGTGCCAGCACCCAAGGTCGCACCTCTGCCCACGGTGACCGGTGCGACGAGTTGGGTATCGCTGCCAATGAAGGCATCGTCCTCAATAATGGTGCGGTGTTTGTTGGCACCATCGTAATTACAGGTAATCGTACCCGCGCCAATATTCACGCGCGATCCCACCGTGGCATCACCGACGTAGGCGAGATGATTGGCCTTGCTGTGCGCGCCGAATTGACTGTTTTTGATTTCGACGAAGTTACCGATGTGGACGTCGGCGCCGAGTTCCGTGCCGGGCCGAAGCCGGGCGTAGGGACCGATCTGCGATGCCTCACCGACCACGGCCTGATCGATGTGGGAGAAAGGCCGTATCACGCTGCCTTTACCGATGCGCGCATCGCTGATCACGCAGTGCGCACCGATGGATACGCCATCGGCCAATTCAACGCGGCCTTCAAAGACGCAGCCGACATCAATGCTCACATCCCGTCCGCACACCAGTTCGCCGCGAACATCAAGGCGGGCCGGATCAGCGAGAGTGACACCTTGCTCCAGCAACTGATGCGCGACATTGCGTTGGTGAATGCGCTCGAGCTCTGCCAGCTGCACTTTGCTGTTAACGCCTAATGTCTCCCACACAAACGCAGGTTGTGCGGATTCGACGGGAATGTTGTCGCTGACGGCTTGCGCAATGATGTCGGTGAGGTAGTACTCGCCCTGAGCGTTGTTGTTGGAGAGCTTGCTTAACCAGGATTTGAGTGCGCGGGTGGGCGCCACCAGAATGCCGGTGTTGACTTCGCGGATCGCGCGCTCGGTATCGCTGGCATCTTTTTGCTCGACGATGCGCACAATGCGACCTGCTTCACGAACAATGCGACCATAACCGGTGGGGTCATCAAGTTCGACGGTGAGCACCGCGAGCTTTTCCTTGCCAGCGCGGCTGATCAGCGTTTGCAGAGTGGCTGCGCTGGTTAGCGGCACATCGCCGTAGAGCACCAGTGTTGGCTGATCATCATGCAAGTGGGGCGCGGCCTGCATGACCGCGTGGCCCGTACCGAGCTGCGGTTGCTGCAGTACGAATTGCAGATTATCGGCCGCAAGCCGAGAAGGCACGGCATTACCGCCATGACCGTATACGACGCAGCACGCCAAGGGGTTCAGGTGTCGAGCGGTATCGATGACATGCGAGAGCAGGGGCTTGCCGGCCAGCGGGTGCAGGACCTTGGGCAGGTCGGACTGCATGCGTTTTCCCATGCCGGCAGCGAGGATGACAACGTTCATAGGCGAGTCTTGGATTGGTGCAAAATTTTAGCATGCACCCCTTGCGCGGCAGTGCCTGATCTCAGGTGATTGCCTGTAATCTTGGCGAGGCTCAATCGCCGCCCGTCGTTTGAGGCTGCAATTGAATGATATTCACTGGCGTATTGGTCGTCGCGCAAGGCGACTCATCAAAAGCGATGTCGCCATCGGCGAGCGGCAGGCCGGTGACCTCGAGCTTGGCAAAGTCGAATAGCGATCTGTCCATCAGATGCGATGGCACGATGGTGGAAAGTGATGAAAAAATATTGTCGACGCGACCGGGAAATTTTTTCTCCCATTCGCGCAGCATGCCTTTGATTTGCTTGCGCTGAAGATTTTCCTGACTGCCGCACAGATCGCAGGGAATGATAGGAAAGTTTTTCAGTGCTGCATAGCGCTCGGTATCAGATTCGCGAACGTAGGCCAGCGGACGAATCACGATATGGCGACCATCATCGGATTGCAGCTTTGGCGGCATGCCTTTGAGTTTGCTTCCAAAGAACATGTTCAGGAAAAAAGTCTCCATGATGTCATCGCGATGATGACCGAGCGCGATTTTGGTAGCGCCCAGTTCATCGGCTACGCGATACAGAATGCCACGGCGCAAACGTGAGCAGAGTGAGCAGGTGGTTTTACCTTCGGGGATGACGCGTTTGACGATGCTGTAGGTGTCTTGTGTTTCGATGTGAAATGGCACATCCAGGCTGCGCAGGTAGGCAGGCAGCACATGCTCGGGGAAGTTGGGCTGCTTCTGATCGAGATTGACGGCCACGATGTCAAAGTTGATCGGTGCACGCTCACGCAGGGTGAGTAGGATGTCGAGCAGTGCATAGCTGTCTTTACCGCCGGACAGGCAGACCATGACACGATCGCCTTCTTCGATCATGTTGAAGTCGCCAATTGCCTGGCCGACCAATCGACACAGACGCTTGTGCAGCTTGTTGTTCTCGTAGGCCGCTTTCTCTGCCTGACGTGCGGTCAGGCCCGTGTCGGCTTGGGTCGCGTGTGCAGCAGGGGCGTCCATTTACTGATCCTTGATGTGAAAAATTTCAACGCCAACGGATTCACAATCCGTATACACATCGGGTTTTCGTGTTGATACCTGCACACCGCGGACCTTCGGATGCAACAGCAGTGCGCGAGCGATATCGTCGCATAGTGTTTCCTGTAGCTGAATATGGCCTCGTCCGACGCGCTCTTCAATGGTGAAGCGAATGAAGTCGTAATCGACCACTTCACTCAGCTCGTCGTGGGCTGGCGTGGAGGCAGACAGTGGAATGAAGAGATCGACATTGAACAGCACACGTTGTTCTGCTTCTTTTTCGAAATCATGAACGCCTATGTTGCTCATGACTTGATAGTCGCGTAAAAACAGGCGACGACAATCAGTAAGTCGCGGATGGAAGAGCAAAGAGGCCATGACAGTTCAATCAAAAAAAGAGAAATAGGGAGTTCAGGTAGCAAGGAACATGACGTCCCGTTGCGTGGGTATCAAATGCTGGCCACCATCGACGACCAGTACGGTGCCGGTGACGGCCTGGGCGCGTGCGAGATAACACACAGCATCAGCGATGTCATCAGGGGTGCTGCTTTTGCCCAGCGGTGTCTGCTGATGGGCTTTTGAAAAGCCTGCTTCAGTCTGATCGCCCGAAACTAGGGTGAGGCCCGGAGCCACGCCGACGACACGGACTTTCGGTGCGAGTGCTTGCGCGAGCAAGGTGGTCGCGGTGTGCAGTCCGGCCTTGGACAGGGTGTAAGAAAGGAAGTCGGGGTTCAGGTTGAATAATTTCTGATCAAGCAAATTGATCACGACAGACTGTTGGTCTGCAAGTGTGTGTGCGTGCAGTGATTGCGCCAGAATCAGTGGTGCGGCCAGATTGGCTTGCATGTGTGCGTTGAGGCTGGCACTGTGAAAGCTAATGGCATCATCGAACTCAAACAAAGACGCATTGTTGACGATGCAGTTGATTGGCCCCAGCAATGCATTGGCGCGAGCAAGCAAGGCTTGCGTTGCGGCTTCATCCGCAAGGTCGCAGTCAATGACCGCTGCGCGCTGGCCGAGCTTTTCTATCTCACTTGCGGTGTCCAGAGCTTCGTCGCGCGAGGCGCGGTAATGCACGATGATGTCCCAGCCGTCCGCCGCCATGCCCAGCGCAATGGCGCGACCCAGCCTGCGCGCGGCGCCGGTGATGAGGGCAATTTTTTGTGGAGCAGGGTTCATATCGGGGTCTCGCGTTTTTTCGGACGGCGGCAGCCTTATACAATAGAGGCCATGCCACTACCCGAGCCCTCTGCGGATGCACTGCTTATTTCTCGCGCGCTGGAGTCATTGATCAGAAATGACATTCGCGCCAACCATGACTGGATTTCTTTCGCTCGTTTCATGGAACTGGCCTTGTACGCGGAGGGCCTCGGTTACTACGCGGGCGGCTCGTCCAAGCTGGGCAAAGACGGGGATTTTACAACTGCCCCTGAAATCACGCCGCTCTTTGGTGCCACCATCGGACAATTTGCCATCGATTGCTTCGGAACCGAACCCTTGCGCATCCTCGAGTTTGGTGCCGGGACCGGCCGTCTGGCGCTGGATGTGATGCAGTCGCTGTCCGAGCAGGGCGTCGTGGTTGACGAATATCTGATTGTCGAGTTGTCTGCAGATTTGCGTGAGCGTCAGCGGGAAATGCTGGTCGATTTTCCTCAGGTCCAGTGGCTGTCCGTGCCGCCAACCGCCTTTTCCGGGCTGATTTTATGCAACGAAGTGCTGGATGCGATGCCGGTGCATTTGCTGGTAAGGCAGCAGGATCGCTGGTTTGAGCGGGGTGTCAGCCTGTCCGGGGAGCGATTTGTCTTCAGTGATCGTGATGCCGACAACACATTGGCGGAGCAGATTCCGGATGCGGACAGCTTGCCAGAGGGTTATCTGACCGAAGTGCATCCCCGCCAGTGTGGATTTGTGCGTATGCTCTCGGACGTGCTGAAGGCGGGTGGTCGGGGTCTAGCCTTGTTAATAGACTATGGATTTCCTGCGAGAGAGTATTTTTTGCCCCAGCGGGAGCAGGGTACGGTGATGTGCCATTACCGGCATCATGCGCATACCGATGTATTTTATTTGCCCGGTTTGCAAGATATTACGGCGCACGTGGATTTCACGGCGGCAGCGCTTGCAGCGCAAGAGTCTGGATTGACGGTAGCGGCCTATATGAGCCAGGCAGAGTTTCTGATTGCTGCAGGATTAACAGGGTTAATGGAGAAAATCTCTCCGGACGATGCGCGGCCTTGGTTAAGCCAATCTCAGGCAATACAGAAACTGACTTCACCAGCCGAGATGGGGGAGTTGTTCAAAGTGCTTTTGTTGAGTCAGGGGGTCGACTTGCCAGAGCGGCTGCTGAAATTTGACCGAAGTTATCGTCTTTAGGCCTGTATTTGCCCGAAATTTTGGAATTTTCCTGATTTTTAGGCGCATCCTACTCACAGAAAGCAATCCATGTTTCGTTGGCTTTTGACGATTTTTCTGGCTCTGGTGGTGTTCAGCTCCTTGTTGCCTTGGCTGGAAAAGCTAGGCGTTGGGCGCTTGCCCGGGGATCTCAGATTCAGTATTTTCGGTAAAACCTTCTTTTTGCCGTTTGCGTCGACCATTTTGCTGTCGCTGGTTATTTTTCTTATCGCGCGATTTATTTGAAGATCGATCATGATCCGCTGGGTTGTAGCAATTTTCGTGTTACTTAGCGTCTTTTACCCGCTTTTGCCGTTTCTCGGGCGTATGGGCATCGGGCGCTTGCCGGGTGATGTGCGTTTTCAATGGCGTGGCGTGATCTTCTGCCTGCCGTTTGGCTCGACTTTGCTGTGGTCGGCAATTGCCTTTTTGGTAGCTAAATTAGTTCGTCTTGCGTAAGTCCCCGCTTACCTGACAGCCCGCCAAAATCCCTCGCCCCGGCGCTTTGTCTGGGGTCTCTCCGGCATTATTTCAATTGACAAAAACAATCTCCGCCCTTATAGTTTGCGGTTCCCTGCGGAGGGGTGGCCGAGTGGTTAATGGCAGCAGACTGTAAATCTGCCCTCTTGCGAGTACGCTGGTTCGAATCCAGCCCCCTCCACCAG
>JAIXXZ010000014.1 GCA_027490465.1 Oxalobacteraceae bacterium | reverse complement strand
CACGGAAGCGGAGGTGCGCGAGATTTTGGCGGCCGTGGTCAAGCCGCAGAAGCGCGTGCGTATGGGCGAAGCTTTGGCCGCCATCGGTCGCAAGATCGGTCTGACTAATGAAGATTTTGTTGCGTTCGAGAACGTGCGTGATAAGACGCCGGCGAAACCGTTGAGTTTTGACTGAATGATCGTCCTAGACACCAACGTCGTTTCCGAGGCGATGAAGCCAGAGCCAGACGCCGTAGTGAGGGCCTGGTTGAACGAACAAGCGGCGGAAACTTTGCATTTATCGAGCGTCACGCTGGCCGAGTTGCTGTTTGGCATCCGGGCGCTGCCTTCGGGCAGGCGCAAAAACCTGCTAGACCGCGCCCTGACTGAACTGCTTGAGCTTTTCAAGGACAGGATTCTGCCGTTCGATACAGATGCAGCGCGCCATTATGCTGACCTTGCAGTGATGGCCAAGAACGGCGGGCTTGGTTTCCCAACGCCAGACGGTTATATCGCCGCCGTGGCGTCATCGCGCGGCTTTATAGTGGCATCACGCGACACATCGCCCTTTGAAGCGGCCGGCCTGACCGTCATTAATCCTTGGAAAACCGTATAGGATCAGAGCATCCAGTAATAGTCGATGGCCGATAGGCCGACATTCGTGCCTGCGTGCCAAAGAAGATGCGGCAATGCAACCGCCTTGAGTTTCATGGCCTTGAGCGGGTACTTCCTCTGGCTCGCGCAGCAAAACATACCCATTGGGACGGCTTACGCGATCTGGACTGGCATCGGCCTTTGGAGATTAAGCCAACCAATAACTGCATGATCAATAATAAAGTATGAAATTTATAAAAAAGATTCAACAGCTATATGATGAAGTTCTGAGCTTAATCCGGGCAAATTTACGCTGAAGTAGCAGACATTCTCAAGCTATTTAACATTGCTGAATCGACCAACAGTCTCACGCCCAGTGATCCGGTTTCGGAGCGGACAGGTAATTTTTTAAGTGCAATTTCAATCGACTCGATCTCAAGATATTTGGCGCATGCCTAATTGATGCCATAGAGAAGTCATTTGGCTTATCCGAGCCGCAAGTAATTGAATTAATGCGTTATGAGCTCAAACGGAGCTCCTTTGAGTTGTGGCGTAAGCGTGTGACGGGCAGGGTCACTAAGCATGCGGCACTTCGAAATAAGTTAGTAGGCCGGGCATATTGTCCCACCCAGTATAAAGACAACTGAAAAGACTAATTCTTATTTTATGTGGCAAATAGATTTTTAGGTGCTGCCTTTAGGTGTGAAGTTGATTTTAAAAAAATTCTATGGAAATCAAGGTTAACTTTCTCGACAAGCTGCGTCTCGAAGCCAAGTTCGATGACTTTACGGTCATCGCCGACCAACCTATCCGTTACAAGGGCGATGGATCTGCACCCGGTCCCTTCGATTATTTTCTGGCGTCGTCGGCTTTGTGCGCGGCCTACTTTGCCAAGTTGTACTGTGACACTCGCAATATTCCCACCGAAAATATCCGCCTGTCCCAAAACAATATCGTTGATCCGGAAAACCGTTATCAGCAGATTTTCAAGATTCAGGTGGAGTTGCCTCCCGATATTCCAGAGGTAGATCGCCGGGGCATTTTGCGGGCTATTGAGCGCTGCAGCGTTAAAAAAGTCGTGCAAGCCGGACCTGAATTTATCATTGAAGAAGTCGATAGCCTGGATGCCGATGCGCAGTCCTTACTGACCTTGAAGCCGACGCCTGACGCCAGCACCTTTATTACGGGCAAAGACCTGCCGCTAGAGCAAACCATCGCCAATATGTCAGGACTTCTGGCGGATCTTGGCATCAAGATTGAAATTGCTTCGTGGCGGAATATCATTCCCAACGTGTGGTCGCTGCATATCCGCGATGCACATTCGCCGATGTGTTTTACCAATGGCAAGGGAGCCACTAAGGAGAGCGCACTGGCATCGGCCTTGGGCGAGTATATCGAGCGACTTAGTAATAATCACTTCTACGCCGGCGCCTTTTGGGGTGATGACATTGCCAATTCAGCCTTTGTTCATTATCCAAACGAGCGCTGGTTCAAGCCGGGCGCTGGGGATACGCTTCCGACTGAAATTCTCGATGACTACTGCCTGCCAATCTACAACCCCGATGGCGAGTTGCGTGGCTCGCATCTGTTTGACACCAACTCGGGTAATGCAGAGCGCGGTATTTGTTCGCTACCTTTTGTGCGGCAATCCGACGGCGCCGTGGTGTATTTCCCCTCGAACCTGATCGAGAACCTGTTCGTCAGCAATGGCATGAGCGCCGGCAATACGCTGGCTGAAGCGCAGGTGCAATGTCTGTCTGAAATTTTTGAGCGTGCGGTCAAGCGTGAAATCCTGGAAGGTGAAATCTGTTTGCCCGATGTGCCACCCGACGTGCTCTCGAAATACCCTGGCATTCTGGCCGGCATTCAAGGCTTGGAAGCGCAGGGTTTTCCGGTGCTGGCAAAAGACGCATCATTGGGAGGTACTTACCCTGTAATGTGCGTGACCTTGATGAACCCGCGCACAGGCGGTGTCTTTGCCTCGTTCGGTGCGCATCCAAGCTTCGAGGTGGCGCTGGAGCGCAGTCTCACGGAATTACTGCAAGGGCGCAGTTTTGAAGGCCTCAACGATTTACCCCAGCCCACCTTTGAAAGCAACGCCGTCACTGAGCCCAATAATTTCGTTGAACATTTCATCGATTCCAGCGGGATCGTGTCCTGGCGCTTTTTTAGTGCCAAAGCAAATTTCGAATTCGTGGAGTGGGATTTTTCCGGCCAAGGTAAAAACGCGAATGCGGAGGAAGTCGCTACCTTGCTCGGCATTCTCGAAGGTATGGGCAAGGAAGTTTACATGGCCAAGTATGACCAGTTAGGTGCCACAGCCTGCCGGATTTTAGTGCCTGGGTATTCGGAAATCTATCCCGTGGGGGATTTGGTCTGGGATAACACCAACAAGGCTTTGCTGTTTCGCGCGGATATTCTGAACTTGCATCGCCTGGATGATGCCAGTCTGGCAGCGCTGCTAGATCGTTTGGAAAACAGTGAGCTGGATGAGTATTCTGATATCGCGACCTTGATCGGCATTGAGTTTGACGAGAATACGGAATGGGGCCAGCTGACCGTACTTGAGTTGAAGCTACTGATTCATCTCGCCTTGAAGCAGTTTGAAGAAGCCCACGAGCTGGTCGGAGCCTTCCTACAATACAACGACAATACGGTCGAGCGTAAATTGTTTTACCAAGCCCTGAATGTGGTGCTGGAGGTGCTGCTTGATGACGACTTGCAGCTGGATGACTACGAGTTTAACTTCCGTCGTATGTATGGCAATGCGCGGATGGATGCCGTCATGGGTTCTGTGGATGGCAGCGTACGCTTCTTCGGCCTAGCGCCAACCAGTATGAGACTGGAGGGGCTCGATCGACATCATCGTTTGCTCGACAGTTACAGAAAATTGCATAAGGCGCGGGCCAGCGTTGTGACTACCGCTGGTTAGCGGTGCGAGCCACGACATGCTTGGGGATGGTTGGGGCACATGAACGGGTCACTCGCGGGTAAACTGCTATCTGCAGCCGATGACGTGCTACATCGATAATAATTGCGCACTTGATTTTTTCGGGATTAAAGTAGTTTCAAAAATTAAAACTATATATCCTGTGGATGATGCAGCCTCAATTTTTCAAGGGAGTTTGTATGAGATTTTTTCTGTTGCGCGCAATTGCATTGGCTGGGGCTCTGTTGCTCTTTTCGGGTGCCGCGTCAGCCGCCAGCTTCGATTGCGGAAAAGCTCGCCGTCCCTTGGAAAAACTCATCTGCAGCAACCCTGAACTCGATGCCGCTGATACGCGGATGGGTGAGGTTTTCAAGCAAGTGAATGCGGGTTTTCCCCTCAAAGGATTTCTGCTGGCTACGCAGCGTGTGTTTTTATCGGGTTATCCTTACTGCATGACTGATGACAGTGGCAAATCACTTGCTGGCACAGAGGCTGCGCGTCGGTGTGCGGCGATAGTTCGAGCCCGTACAGCTGAAATAGAAGCACAGGCGCTTGCAAAAATTTATTCAAATGCCGATGGCAAGTTCACACACGATAGTCTGGCCATTCTGGTTTACTCTGCCGATGGTCGTAAACGGATCCGCCTGTGGGGTAACTGGATGCCCGACGCCCATAACCCTCAGCCCTTCCCGGATGGCAAGTTATGTGATCTGGATGAAGCGCTCAAACCTGTCAAGGGTGGCTACATGATTTCCATGAGTGACGAGGCCGTGTTCAGCATTTCAGATGCCTCGGTCAACATCAGCGAGTACATCATGTGTACTCCTCGCAATGGGATTGGCGCCGGCTCATACCGGCGAGTACGATGACGTCATGATTGGTGGGTGGGGTAATCGGGCGTACAGCATGCAGTGTTGACTCCCAGTTCGACCATGACTATCCAACGAGAATGACAGCTTTTTCGTCTGGCGCCACGTCGAATCGTCGTGATTGGGATACTCAGGTGGTTTGCAACTTTTGTGCTTCTTCCCAGGCGGCCTCTTGGAAGTTATGCAAATATTACTTGCTGAAACAATCGTTTCCGACGATTACATCATTCTTGTTAATGTCGGCGATCAAGATGATGTGTATCTCCAGTTAAGTATATTGGGTTCAGTGCACTCATTTACAAAGACAGTAAACCCATCCTCATCATCAACAGATATCCGATCAGCAGAATCACGCCGGTCACCAGCAACCCCATGATTGCATGCGACCAGTCGCGCGGACTTGGCCAGCCGGCGATCAGGCACTGCGCGGCAGCGAGTTTGATTCCCGCACTCGGTAACGATATCAGCGGTGGCGTCATCGACGCCATAAACAGGTAAACGCTGCCGGGGATCAGCGCCAGAGGGGCGAGGCCAACCGGCGCACTGTTCCACCAGCGCAGATGGGTGAATGCTACTGAGCCCAGCACCCAGCCACCTTCGGGATTGCGGCGGGGGATCACGGACAGGGCGACAGGCTTGGCGCCAAATATCCACCCTGCCACAAAATGCAGCAGTTCATGGGCTAGCGTACCGGGCCAGATTGACACTGCAAATAGCAATGGCCACCTGCGAAGGGCCAGCAGCGCCATCACGATGGCCAGCAGGACGATTGCATGCTGCGAAAGATCGACGGTGTTGAGGGGGCTGAGCAAGAACGACATGGGTAGGTGCAATCTGCAGATACGCCGCATTTTACGCGCTTGGGAGAATGTTCAATTCAATAACGACCGCGCGGGCACCGGAAAGCGCTTTGACACCCACGACCTTGTGTGGGACAGCGATTTTTCTGAGACGGCATTGTTCACGTACATGGTGAAATCGGAGCAAATTCACCTGCATTTTGTCGATGGCAACAACGGCGGTTACACTGCAGCTTCGCGCGATAGGGAGGCCAGAGAGACCGCGCGACGGTTAGCCCAGAAAAATTAAAAGGATTAACAATGCCGCAAGCCCTTCATGAACAATCGGCCAGCGCGCTGGTCCCCCAGCTAGAGCGTCGGGAAATCACTGCAGAACAACTGGTTCGCGCCTGTCTGGATCGTATCGACGCGAGAGAAGGTGACGTGCAGGCCTGGGAGTATCTGGCCGCCGATAGCGCGCTGGAGCAGGCACGTCAACTTGACCGCAGGCCGGTGCAGGGGCTCTTGCATGGCATACCCATCGCGGTAAAAGACTTGTTCGACACCGCAGACATGCCCACCACTTACGGGTCGCCGATTTACGCATCACACAAGCCCGCTGCTGATGCAGCCGCCGTTGCTTTGTGTCGAGCGCAGGGTGCGCTCATGCTGGGTAAAACCGTCACTACCGAATTTGCGACCTTCAAGCCGGGAAAGACCCGCAATCCACATGGCCTCACGCATACGCCTGGTGGCTCGTCCAGCGGCTCCGCTGCTGCCGTCGCCGATTGTATGGTCCCGCTGGCTTTCGCATCGCAAACGGCGGCTTCAGTGATAAGGCCCGCTGCTTTTTGCGGCGTGGTCGGTTACAAGCCCAGTTACGGCATGGTCAATCGCACTGGCGTGAAAGCGCTGTCTGATTCGCTCGATACCATTGGTTTCATTGCTCGGTCGGTCGGTGATGTGGCGCTGTTTGCTGCCGCCACCACCAGCGACCGTGGCTTGCTGCAGCTGGATGTGTCGCACGCGCCGCGTATTGCGCTATGCCATACCCACGAATGGCCACACGCGGACGAAGATACGCACAAAGCCTTCGAGCATGCAGCCCGGGTACTTGCTTTGGCTGGTATGCCGATACGTGAGTTGCAACTGCCGCTTTTGTTTTCGCAGTTGATGCAAGCGCAAAAGGAAATCATGGCCTTTGATCTGGTGCGCTCGCTGGCGCATGAGCGTCTCAGGCAGCCGCATCTTTTAAGCGAGCATCTCAACCAGGTACTCGATAGCGGGTTGGAGGTTCCTATTGAGCGTCATTACGCCAATCTCCAGCTGGCCCAGTCAGCACGCGGCATGGTGTCCAATGCATTTGGCGCATTCGAGGTACTTTTGGCGCCCAGTGCAATCGGCGAGGCACCCGACACACTGACACAAACGGGTGATCCTGTTTTCAGCCGTGTATGGACACTGTTGGGTCTACCCTGTGTGCACTTGCCTTTTTTTAAAGGACGTACCGGCATGCCTGTCGGCTTGCAGGTCGTAGGGCGGCATGGTGAAGACAAGGTTGTTTTACGGGTCGCGAAATGGCTGATGGAGCGACTGGCGCCCGTCTGATGTTTTCCTCCGCAGTTTTTATTTTCTGGGGCCATTTTTTCGGGCAAAATATTGCCGGAAGTCAAAACTGCGCACAAGCGCACCATCATTCAGGAGGAAGCGTGAAACTCATCATTACTGCCATAGCGTTACTGTCGTGGGGATTTTTGCCTGTTGCTGAAGCGGCAACTGAGCAGCAAAACAAGATGGTGACTTGCAACAAGGAAGCCACTGGCAAGAAAGGTGACGAGCGTAAGGCTTTCATGAAAGAGTGTCTGAGCAAGAAGCCAGCCGCACCAGCAGCGACAGAGAAATCAGCGGCACCAGCAGCGACAGAGAAGCCAGCTGAACCAGCACCGGCAGAAAAGCCAGCCAGCGCGCAGCAGAACAAAATGGCAACCTGCAACAAAGCAGCCGATGGCAAGAAAGGTGACGAGCGCAAAAAGTTTATGAGCGAGTGCCTGAAATCCAAGTAATACGAGTTCAAAGCCTCTGGCTCAGCATGAACACCCCCTGCCTTAGCAGGGGGTTTTGTTTTCTGGATGGACGAAACCCCTGATGCCGAAGTAAATTAGCGTTAGTCCGGACATAGCAAGCGCAAATCCCATTGCCAAAAAATTAATGGGGCGCGTGTTGCCGGCAAACGAGGCAGCATATCTATAAACAAAATAATGATGGAGCTCCGAGCGATGTCGCAACAACTCAAATTTCTGCTTCCCGAAGACCGCATTCCACGTCGCTGGTACAACATTCAGGCCGACCTGCCCAAGCCGCTGCCGCCTGTTCTTCATCCCGGCACCCTTCAGCCCATTGGTCCGGATGATCTGGCGCCGCTGTTCCCGATGGAACTCATCATGCAAGAGGTCTCGACCGAGCGTGAAATCGACATTCCTGAACCCGTGCGAGATATCTATCGTCTGTGGCGTCCCGCGCCTCTGTTCCGTGCGCATGCACTGGAAAAAGCCTTGGGCACACCGGCCAAAATTTTTTACAAGTACGAGGGCGTGAGTCCTGCAGGTAGTCACAAGCCCAACACCGCGATTCCGCAAGCTTTCTACAATCAGCAAGCAGGCATCAAGCGTCTGACAACCGAGACCGGTGCCGGACAATGGGGCACCTCGCTCTCGTTCGCTGGCTCGCTGTTCGGTATTGATGTCACTGTGTTCCAGGTGCGTGTCTCATACGATCAGAAGCCGTATCGCCGCGCTGTAATGGAAACTTACGGCGCCCGTTGCGTTGCATCGCCCTCCATGGATACCAACTACGGTCGTTCGGTGCTCGAGCAGAGGCCTGACCATCCAGGCAGTCTGGGTATTGCGATCTCCGAGGCCGTGGAAATCGCTGCGACCAATGACGATACCAAGTACGCGCTCGGTTCAGTACTCAATCATGTGCTGATGCATCAGACCATCGTGGGTATTGAATCCATGGAGCAGATGGCGATGGCCGACGCTTATCCTGATGTGATCGTCGGCTGCACTGGCGGTGGTTCGAATTTTGCCGGTATTGCTTTCCCATTCATCGGAGCCGGCCTGCGTGGTGGTCCCAAGCCACGCATTGTGGCGGTAGAGCCTGCGGCATGTCCGTCGCTCACGCGCGGCAAGTACGCGTATGACTTTGGTGACACCGGCCACATGGCGCCGCTGACCAAGATGCATACGCTGGGCTCGACCTTCACACCGCCGGGCTTCCACGCGGGTGGATTGCGCTACCACGGCATGGCGCCGCTGGTGTCGCACCTGAAAGAACTGGGTCTCATTGAAGCGACTGCCTATCACCAGACCGAATGCTTTGCCGCAGGCGTCCTGTTCGCACGTCATGAGGGTATTGTGCCCGCGCCTGAAGCCAATCACGCTGTCAAAGGTGCGATTGAAGAAGCACTGCGCTGCAAGCGCGAGGGCAAGAGCGAAGTGATTCTGTTCAATCTGTGTGGTCATGGTCACTTTGATATGGCGGCTTATTCGAGCTATTTTGCCGGCAACCTCAAAGATGAAAACTATGACGAAAAAGAGCTGGCCATGGCGCTCTCGGGTCTGCCGAGCGTTCCTGAAGCTGCGTAAATAAAGCGGTTTTTTGCAGATGAAGCACCGGGCTGCGGCCCGGTGTTTTTTTATGGCGCACTGTTTGAACCGACGGTCAGGCCGAGGCTTCTGGCAAAATGCGTGGGTTATTGCCCCTTGGCGGATTTGGCTATGCATGTGCTGTTGGTAGAAGATGATCTGGTTCTCGCTGATGGCATCGCACGGATTCTTCGCGGGCACGATATGGCGGTTCACGTCGTTCACGATGGAGAAGAGGCGGATCGCGCACTGATATCGCCCGTGGTGTCTGTTGCAGTCCTTGATATTGGCTTGCCCGGCATCGATGGCTTCGAGGTCGTGCGTCGTCTGCGTGCACGAGGAAGCGCTTTACCTGTATTGCTGTTGACAGCGCGCGATGATGTGCAGGACCGCGTACGCGGGCTGGAGCTGGGCGCTGATGATTATCTGGTCAAGCCATTCGCAGCGCCCGAACTGGTCGCGCGTCTCAAGGCGCTGGTTCGCCGAAGTAACCCAAGGCCGGTTCACTTGCAGATGGGTGGTTTGCAACTGGATCCTTTCACGCGTCGAGCGACGGTGGATGGTCAGGTGATTGATTTATCTGCACGCGAGTGGGCGGTTCTTGAGCACCTGATGCAACACTCATCGCGCGTCGTCTCCAAACAGCAAATCATCGATGCCATTCTTCCCTGGGGTGAAGAGGTCACGCTCAATGCGGTAGAAGTCTATGTGTCGCGCATACGCTCGAAGATTGACTCGGCAGGTATTTCCATCAAAACCATTCGCGGATTCGGTTATCTGCTGGAGCAGTCGAACGGATGAGTCTCAGAGCCAAACTGCTGCAATGGCTGGTTGTCACGCTGATGGCCGTCAATGTGGCTGCAGCGGCGGCGGCCTACTGGCTTGCATGGATGCCTGCGCAGTCGGCACTCGACCAGAGTCTGGCAGATGCAGCGTGGGCCTTGGTACCCCACGTCAAAGAAACCGGTTCCTCGGTCGAGCTGCGATTGTCACAGCAGGCCGAGCAGATTCTGCGCGTTGACCATCTTGATGAAGTGTTTTTTGTCGTTCGCGACATGTCAGGTAACACCATTGCCGGTGACCGTGATTTCCCGGTGATGCAGGTACCCGAAAAAAACAAGCCCTGGATTGCCTACGGTGCTCGCATGCGTGGTGAGGACGTGCGCGTGATCACATTGCGCACCCAGGTCGGTGGCGAAACGGTTTTCATCGGTGCTGCCGAAACTCGCGTCAAGCGGCAGGAAATTCGGCTTCGAATTCTGCTGTCGCTCTTGGCGCTGGAGTTGCTGCTGGTGATCTTGATTCCTTTGGTCGTATGGATGGTGCTCAAGCGAGGATTGCAGCCGCTGCGTGACCTTGAAAGTAATCTCGAACGTCGCACCTCCGATGACTTGTCGCCTCTGCCGCTGCAGAACGCGCCGGTGGAAATCGTGCCCTTCATCCGCGCCATGAATGAGCTGCTCAACCGCGTTCAGGGAAGTGCTCGTGCACGGCAGGATTTTCTGGCGAATGCGGCGCATCAGTTGCGTACGCCTCTGGCGGGTTTCAAGGCGCAATTGGAATGGCTGCGATCGCATCACCGCAACGACACTGAGACCACAGAATCGACCTCACTGATGCTGGCCTCGACCGAGAGAATGGCACGGCAGGCCAATCAGTTACTGGCGCTGGCGCGCTCCGAGCCGGGGGATTTTGAGCGACAGCGCCTTGAGCAGTTATCGCTCGATACCTTGGTGGCTGAGTCAGTGCAGCAATTTGTTGAGGAGGCACTGAAAAAAAATATCGATATCGGCTTCGATTTGCAGCCCACGCGTGTAGCCGGCGACCGTTTTCTCTTGCGTGACATGATTGATAACCTGGTGGATAACGCGATTCGTTATTCACCAAGTGGCAGCTCGGTCACGGTCAGCTGTCTTCATGTTGACGGACACGGCATCTTGATGGTGGAGGACAGCGGCCCCGGCATTCCGGAATCAGAGCAAGAGCGTGTTTTCAATCGCTTTTATCGATTGGACCAGTCCCAGCCGGGTACGGGTTTGGGTCTTGCTATTGTTCGTGATATTGCTCGCGACCACGACGCCGTCATTGAGCTGCGTCCGGGCCCCGAGGGCAGGGGTACCGTGTTTGTGGTTCGCTTCCCCTGAGGCCAGCGGGTGTATCTCCCCCAATATGTACGATAATCCCGTCTGGCCAGATTTTTTACGGACTGCGGTTTGACTTACAGCGTCAAGGAAATTTTCTACACTTTGCAGGGCGAGGGCGCACAGGCCGGACGTCCAGCGGTGTTCTGCCGTTTTTCCGGTTGCAATTTGTGGTCGGGACGAGAGCAGGACCGCGCTTCGGCGGTCTGCCGTTTCTGCGATACCGATTTTGTGGGCACCGATGGTGTCTTGGGTGACAAGTACCCCGGCGCTGGTCAGTTGGCGTCAGTCATTGACGCGCAATGGCCTGTTGCTCGCGCCGGAAAAAAATACGTGGTGTTCACCGGCGGCGAACCACTGCTGCAACTCGATAAGCCACTGATCGATGCACTCCATGCGTTCGGATTCGAGATCGCCATAGAAACGAACGGCACATTGCCAGTGCCGGCGGGCGTGGACTGGATTTGCGTTAGCCCCAAAGCCGAGGCGTCGCTGGTCGTGGATCGCGGTGACGAGATCAAGGTGGTGATACCTCAGCAAGGTCAGAACCTGTCGAACTATGCCTCGCTGGCTTTTACCCATTTTTTTCTGCAACCGATGGACGGCCCCGATTTGACCGACAACACTCGACTGGCGATTGATCTCTGCAAATCTGACCCGCAATGGCGATTGTCCTTGCAAACGCACAAACTGCTGCAAATACCCTGAACACTAAATACGCATGATCACTATTACGCGCAAACTGGAATTCGATGCCGGCCACCGGATTCCTGACCACAAAAGCCAGTGCCGCAACTTGCATGGCCATCGCTACACACTCGAGATTACGCTGGTGGGCGAGGTCATCGAAGAAGAGGGTAGCTCGGATAACGGCATGATCATGGACTTTTCCGATGTCAAGGCGCTGGCTAAAGAACATCTGGTCGATGTCTGGGATCACGCGTTTCTGGTCTACGCGAAGGACACAGCGGTGCGCAGTTTTCTGGCGAGCATCCCGGACCACAAGACGGTGGTCATTGACAAGATACCGACGGTAGAAAATCTGGCGCGCACAGCGTTTGATGCGCTGCGTACTGTGTATCACGATCGCTATGGCACAGGATTGCGCCTGCACAAGCTGGTACTGCATGAAACCCCGAACTGCTGGGCAGAGATCACTGACATCTGAACATGAGCGACGAGTATTTCATGCGCATTGCGTTGGCTGCTGCCGGTCAGGCGAAAGCTCTGGGCGAGGTACCGGTCGGTGCCGTGCTGGTTCGTGAAGGTGAAGTGATTGCGACGGGCTTCAATCAACCGATAGGACAGCATGACCCGAGTGCGCATGCCGAAATTGCCGCGCTGCGCGCCGGCGCCAGAGCGCTTGCGAATTACCGCATGCCGGGCTGCACCTTATACGTGACGCTGGAGCCTTGCGCCATGTGCGCTGGCGCGATGATGCACGCAAGGCTGGCCAGGGTGGTGTACGGTGCTGCAGATCCTAAAACCGGCGCATGTGGTTCCATCGTCAATCTGTTTGCCGAGGAAAAGCTCAACCATCATACGGCGGTGACTGGCGGTGTGCTGAGTGATGAGTGCAGCTCGATGCTGTCTTCATTTTTTGCAGAACGGCGGCTGCAGAGTCGCACCCAGAAGGCATGACGCAGAGTGAATGACATCACCAGGCCATCCACCATGACGCCCTACATCACGCCCTACCTCACGTTATTTTGCAGCGTAAGTCCATGACATCATCATCACGACATATTGCGGTTGTTGCTCCCAGTGGCTATGCAGCTGATCCCGAGGCCTTGCATCGCGCTGCCACGCGATTGCGCGCACAGGGGCATCAGGTCCACGACTTCTGCAGCGCCTACGAAAAACATCAGCGTTTTGCGGCCAGTGATGCAGATCGAGTGCAACAACTGCATGAGGCGGCCAGACATCCTGAGGTGGAGATCGTGATTGCCCTGCGCGGCGGTTATGGCTTGTCGCGTTTGTTGCCGGCGATTGATTTCGGATTGCTGGCCGACAGTGGCAAATATTTTGTCGGGCATAGTGATTTCACGGCCTTGCATCTGGGCCTACTGGCAAAGACGGGCGCGGTGAGTTTTGCCGGGCCCATGATTTGCGATGATTTCAGTCGACCGGATATCAGCGAATTTACAGAGTCACATTTCTGGCAATGCCTGAATGGCCCGATGACGATGGAGATTTCTGCGCTTGATAACCCCAGCGTTGATGTCCAGGGAAAACTGTGGGGCGGCAATCTGTCCATGATCAACCACCTTTTGGGTACACCTTGGATGCCAGAAATTGATGGCGGCATTCTTTTCATCGAAGATGTGAACGAGCATCCTTACCGGATAGAACGCATGTTGTTGCAGCTTCTGCATGGCGGTGTTCTGAGCCGTCAGAAGGCAGTGATTCTGGGTGATTTCTCGGGCTATCGGCTCAGTGATTATGACAATGGTTACGACTTCAACGCCATGCTGGCCTGCCTGCGGAGCCTGATGCCAGTGCCTTTGCTGCAAGGACTGCCTTTTGGTCACACACTAGACAAGCTGACCTTGCCAGTCGGCGCAGCGTGCCATGTTCGGTCAGACCCGACCCGCCTGCAACTGGTCCTCAGCGACTATCCCACCCTGCGTACCCAGACCTAGCTTCCGGATCCTCCCGTGGGGCGGCGGAGACACAAGCGGGGTGGCCCGCCGTCGCTAGGGCAGCCTCAATGATAAAATCGCGATCTTGCGTCGCTGTTCCGACAGCGATGCGGTGGGCAATCCAAGGCCCGATCTTTTTCTTCCCGTCCGCATCCCAGAGGTTTCCGTAGTGCTTTCCACCGCCAATATCACCATGCAGTTCGGCCCTAAGCCGCTTTTTGAAAACATTTCAGTCAAATTCGGCGAAGGGAATCGCTACGGCCTGATTGGCGCCAATGGCTGTGGCAAGTCCACCTTCATGAAAATTCTTGGTGGTGATCTTGAACCATCCTCAGGCACCGTGATGCTCGATGCCAATGAGCGTCTGGGCAAACTGCGTCAGGATCAGTTTGCCTTTGAAGACATGCGCGTGCTGGATGTGGTGATGATGGGCCACACCGAAATGTGGGCTGCGATGAGCGAGCGGGATGCAATTTATGCGAACCCGGATGCGACCGACGACGATTACATGAAAGCGGCCGATCTGGAGGCGAAGTTTGCCGAGTACGACGGTTATACCGCCGAGGCGCGCGCCGGCGAACTACTTTCAGGGGTGGGTATACCAACGGCGCAACACGATGGTCAGATGAGCAGCATTGCACCAGGCTGGAAGCTGCGGGTCCTGCTGGCGCAAGCCTTGTTCTCGAATCCGGACATCCTGTTGCTGGATGAGCCGACCAACAATCTCGACATCAATACCATCCGCTGGCTGGAAGATGTACTCAATGAACGTGACTCGACGATGATCATCATCTCGCACGATCGTCACTTTCTGAATCAGGTCTGCACCCATATGGCCGATATGGACTACGGCACGCTGAAAGTTTATCCCGGCAATTATGACGACTACATGCTGGCCTCGTCGCAGGCGCGCGCTCAGCAAATGGCGGCCAATGCCAAGGCGAAGGAAAAGATCACCGAGTTACAGGATTTTGTTCGTCGCTTCTCGGCCAACAAATCCAAGGCGCGTCAAGCAACCTCACGCGCCAAGCAGATAGAAAAAATCAAGGTCGAGGATGTGAAGCCCTCGTCTCGGCAGAACCCGTTTGTGCGATTCGAAATGGGCAAGAAGCTGCACCGGCTTGCGGTGGAGGCCAAGAGTATTGCGAAATCCTACGACCGTGCGCTATTCAAGAATTTCAGTATCTCCATTGAAGCCGGCGAGAAGATCGCCATCATTGGTGAAAACGGTGCCGGTAAAACCACCTTGCTGCGTTGCCTCGGTGGCGAGCTTTGCGCGCTTGCGCCGGATGCGGGCACGGTGAAATGGGCGGAGAATGCCGATCCTGGCTACATGCCTCAGGATCCGACCGAGGAATTCGCGGTCGACAAGACGCTCACGGACTGGATGACTGAATGGACCCGTGAAGGTGATGACGATCAGGCGGTGCGCTCGATTTTGGGACGCTTGCTGTTCTCGGGCGATGATGTGAAAAAATCAGTCAAGGTCTTGTCCGGTGGCGAGAAGGGCCGCATGGTCTACGGCAAGCTGATGCTGGGCCGGCACAATGTGATGCTGATGGATGAGCCAACCAATCATATGGATATGGAATCCATTGAATCATTAAACATCGCTCTGGAAAAATATGAAGGCACCCTGATCTTTGTTTCACACGACCGGGAATTTGTCTCTTCGCTGGCCAGTCGTATTCTCGAGGTAAGGCAGGGCGAGATCATCGATTTCAAGGGCAGCTATGACGAGTATCTTGCCACGCAAGGCATACAGTAGTTTTTGAAGCAGACTGACAAAGAAACCACTGCCATGGAAATTAAAACCGTTGAATTTGAGCGCCCCTCCGTCGATGGCGCGAGCTGTGTCGCTTCCGCCTGGGCAAAAGTGCCCGAGGTCTTGCAGGCAAGCGAAAAGGCTGCGCTCAAGGACAAAATACGGCGGCTTCTGAAAGAAAAGCAGGCGGTGCTGGTCGCGCACTACTACGTCGATGCAGATCTGCAGGATCTGGCAGAGGAAACCGGTGGTTGCGTCTCGGATTCGCTGGAAATGGCGCGCTTTGGTCGTGACCATCCCGCAAAGACGCTGGTTGTGGCCGGTGTACGTTTCATGGGCGAGACGGCAAAAATTCTTTCGCCCGAAAAAACCGTGCTGATGCCGGATCTGGATGCGACTTGCTCTCTTGATCTGGGTTGTCCCGCGGATGAATTTGCTGCCTTTTGCGATGCCCATCCGGATCGTACGGTGGTGGTGTATGCCAACACCAGCGCTGCGGTCAAGGCCCGCGCCGACTGGATGGTGACCTCATCGATTGGTCTGGACATCGTTGCGCATCTGCATGCGCAGGGTAAAAAAATCCTCTGGGCACCTGATCGTCATCTGGGTGCCTACATACAAAAGCAAACCGGCGCTGATATGTTGCTCTGGCAGGGTTCCTGTCTGGTGCATGATGAATTCAAAGGTGTCGAGCTTGAGCTGCTGCGCCAGGCGCACCCGCAAGCCAAAGTGCTTGTGCATCCTGAGTCCCCTGCGGCGGTCGTTGCGCAGGCCGATGTCGTGGGCTCGACCTCGCAGCTGATTGCAGCGGCGGTCTCGTTGGATGCGCCGGAATTTATCGTCGCCACCGACAATGGCATTCTGCACAAGATGCGCACTGCAGCGCCCGGCAAACGCTTCATCGAAGCACCGACTGCGGGTAACAGTGCGACCTGCAAGAGCTGCGCGCATTGTCCCTGGATGGCCATGAATGGCCTGCAGAATCTCGCCGAGGTACTGGCAACGGGCAGTAATCAGGTGCATGTTGACGCGGCCGTGCGTGAAAAGGCGGTGACTTGCATACAGCGTATGCTGGATTTCGCCGCTGCACGTAAAGCCAACACCCGGCCCTCGGCAGATTTGGCGGCTGAGCAAAAACTTTTCTCGGGTATTGGGCCTGCATGAGCACGCTGCGCAATCGCTTCGCACCTTTCGATGCGGCGCTGGCGTCTGCTTTTGAACAAAACATAGCGCTTGCCCTCTCGGAGGACGTAGGCGCTGGCGACTGGACGGCGCAGCTACTTCCCGAAAACGGCCTTGTGCAGGCCAGGCTGACAGTGCGCGAAGCGGCGGTGTTATGCGGCGCCCCATGGTTCGAGGGGGTGATGACTTCGGTGGATCCACGGCTGCTGATTCACTGGCATTACGCCGAAGGCGATCAGATGCAGGCTGATACCGTCGTCTGCGAGATAAGCGGGCCGGCACGTTCGCTGATGACGGCTGAGCGCGCCGCGATGAATTTTCTGCAATTGCTCTCCGGCGTGGCGACGATCACTCGCGAGTATGTGACGCTTATTGCAGGTACCCGCGCCGCCATACTCGATACCCGAAAAACATTACCGGGACTGCGCCTGGCGCAAAAATATGCCGTACGCGTGGGGGGCGGTCAGAATCAGCGGCTGGCTTTGTATGACGGCATTCTGATCAAGGAAAATCATATTGCCGCTGCAGGCGGTATTGCACCAGCATTAAAGGCGGCGCAGTCATTGCATGCTGGCGTGACGATTCAAATTGAGGTGGAAAGCGCGGCTGAATTGACAGAGGCGCTGGATGCCGGTGCAGTGTCGATACTGCTGGATAATTTTTCGATTGAACAGATGTGCGCGGCGGTGGCGCTCAATGCAGGAAGAGCCTTACTGGAAGCATCTGGCGGCATACGACGCGACAGCGTGAGAGCCATTGCAGAGACGGGCGTCGATCGCATTTCCATCGGCAGTCTGACGAAAGACGTTCGTGCGGTGGATTACTCGCTCAGGGTCGTCTGAGCGAGTCGCACTACTGTCACATCATCAAGGCTCGTGTGCTAATTATGCTCGCACCGCACTGCGGCGCGCTGGTGTCAGTACCGTAGGCAAAGCTTTGGGCAGTGTCTCGGGATAATCCAGGCTGTAGTGCAATCCCCGGCTCTCGCGTCGGGACAGCGCGCTGCTGACGATCAATGAGGCGACTTCGACCAGATTACGCAGTTCGAGCAAATCGCGCGTAATACGGAAGTTTGCGTAATACTCATCAATCTCTTCCTTAAGCAAGCCGATGCGGTGTTGCGCACGTTCCAGCCGCTTGGTGGTGCGTACGATACCCACGAAGCTCCACATGAAACGTCTGAGCTCATCCCAGTTCTGGGTAATGACGACCTCTTCGTCGGCATTGGTGACTCGGCTTTCATCCCATGCAGGCAGCGATATGTTCGCGAGACGGGGCTGGTCGGCAATGTGCATCGCCGCTGCACGACCGAGCACGACGCACTCAAGTAATGAGTTGCTGGCCAGTCGATTGGCGCCATGCAACCCCGTGTAGGCAGTTTCGCCAACCGCATACAAACCCTGCAAATCAGTGCGACCGGCAAGATCGGTCACGATGCCGCCGCAGGTGTAATGCGTGGCTGGCACGATGGGGATGGCCTGCTTCGTGATGTCGATACCTAATTCCAGGCAGCGGGCATAGATCGTCGGGAAGTGTGACTGCAAGAATTCGGCTGGCTTGTGGCTGATATCGAGATCGACATAATCCAGGCCGCGTTTCTTCATTTCGAAGTCAATCGCGCGTGCGACCACATCGCGTGGCGCAAGTTCTGCACGTTCATCATGTGATGGCATGAAGCGCTGACCCGCTCCCTGACCGGCTGTCTCCGGCAGCTTGAGTAAGCCGCCTTCACCCCGGACCGCCTCGGTAATCAGGAAGGATTTGGCGTAGGGGTGGTAAAGACAGGTCGGATGAAACTGGATGAATTCCATGTTCGCGACCCGGCAGCCGGCACGCCAGGCCATCGCAATGCCATCACCCGTAGCAGTATCAGGATTGGTGGTGTAGAGATATACCTTGCCCGCACCACCGGTAGCCAGCACGGTGTGATCGGCATCAATGGTGGTCACGTGTCCGGTGCTGACATCTTGCACATACAAGCCAAGGCAGCGGGGCGGTGATTCCGTCAGGCCGAGCTTGTCGGTTGTGACCAGATCAATCGCGAAATGATGCTCGAGCAGGGCAATGTTCGGATGCTTGCGCACCTGTTCTTCGAGGGTCAGCTGTACCGCATGCCCCGTGGCATCCGCCGCGTGGATGATGCGTCGCTGGCTGTGACCGCCTTCGCGTGTGAGATGAAAACCAAGTTCTGTTTGCTCGTCGCGAGTAAAGGGCACGCCTTGCGCGATCAGCCATTCGATCGCCTCGCGTCCCTGCTCGACGATGTGCCGTGTGGCGGTTTCATCGCACAGGCCGGCGCCGGCCACCAGCGTGTCTGCCACGTGCTGATCATGGCTGTCATGGGAGTCCAGTACCGCCGCAATCCCTCCCTGCGCCCAGTCGCTGGCACCGTCTCTGAGCGCACGTTTGGAAATGACCACCACCTGACGGGTATGGGCCAGATGGAGGGCAACGGACAGGCCGGCCAGGCCACTGCCGACAATGGCAACATCAAATTTCATGGGGAATTGGCTAAAAATGCGGGTTTTAGGGGTACTGACTGGACTATAGGCGATTTGGGCTTACTCCGCACAAGGTGGCCGCCCAAGCAGAAATTGCCGGTTCGCGGCGGCGAAAGTCACAATATTCGATCTGGGTCAAATTCTTTTTGAATCAGGCGGTTGTGGACAGCTTCTCAAGTATAATTGGTGCCACGTTGAGATTCGAGTAGTAGTGGTGCAGTATCAGTCTGTAATTCCTTACTTGGTTGAGACGCTCTTCTGGCGGGTATCCCGCCTCACTTACTAAGATAGGAAATGCAATGGCAACTGGTACAGTCAAGTGGTTCAACGATGCAAAAGGTTTTGGTTTCATCACACCAGACGAAGGTGGCGAAGATCTGTTCGCACACTTTTCCGCGATTCAGAGCAGCGGTTTCAAATCCCTGCAGGAAAATCAGCGCGTTCAGTTCGATGTGACGAGCGGCCCTAAAGGCAAACAAGCATCGAACATTCAGCCCATCTGAGTCGTTTGAATCTTGTCTGACCCGCGGCCTGTCTGGATCGCGGGTTTGCAAAAGAGCCTCCTGCCTCGAAAGAGCCAGGGGGTTTTTTTATCGCGACTTCCGCCAGTAGTCGGTTTGTGCGAAGGCTCTGCGCAGGAAATCGACGAAGGCCCGTATGCGCAAAGGCAAATGCTGGCGCTGCGCAAATACCGCGTAGATGTCATTACCCGGTGCAGCAAATTCATCGAGCACAGTCTCCAGAAGGCCCGCTTCTATCTCGGCACCCACTTCCCACATCGATCGCCAGGCAAGTCCGCGGCCTGCGAGTGCCCAATCATGCAGGACAGCCCCATCATTGCAGCCCATGGTGCCAGCGACTTTGACAGTCAGATTCTTGCCGTTTTGACGGAAGGTCCATCCTCGTTGGCTACCGTCACTCGACATGGCAAGACAGTTGTGATGCGATAGCTCGTCTGGTGAGATGGGTCGTCCGTGTTTCTTGAAGTATTCCGGCGATCCAACCACAACCCGTTTATTGTCAGCGAGCTTCACCCCCACCAGACTGGAGTCGGATAAATCTGCAATCCGAATCGCAACGTCGATGCCTTCTCCAATCAGGTCAACCACGCGATCATTGAGACTCAGAGTGAGCGTGACGTCGCGATGCTCTGCCAAAAACGAAGAGATCAGCGGTGCCACGTGCTGACGACCAAATCCCGCCGGAGCAGATATCAGCAGATGTCCACTGGGCCGCGCGCTGCGCTCTGACACTTGCGATTCAGCGTTTTCCAGATCGAGCAGGATGCGCTGACAGTTCTCCAGAAATGCGAGGCCTTCATGGGTCAGCGCAATTTTTCGGGTCGTTCTTTGCAGTAGTTTGACGCCGAGTCTGGCTTCAAGCGCATCCAGACGGCGTCCGATGACGGCTGGTGCAATGCCCTCGGCACGGGCGGCAGCAGACAGGCTGCCGCGCGCTGCGACATCGACAAAGGTCGAAATTTGCTTGAACTGATCCATGGAATGCGCTGATTTGTGACCAAATCGGAATAATAATCTGTGTCGAGCCTTGATTTGCTCCCGGTTTGATTGATTTCGACCTAGCGGGTGGGTTTAGAGCCTTTCTCGTTCGGTCGATGGCAAGGCGCACCGACGAAGACAGTACAGCTCGTACGGCGAGGAGGTGCAACGACGCCAACGGCCTAACTAGACAGGCTCTGAGGGCTCAGAGAGACTGCACGTAATCCTTTACCCCGGCCAGCAGCATTTCGATCGCAATCGCCGTCAGAATCAGGCCCATCAGGCGTTCAAAGGCCGTCATTACCGCCGAGCCGAGCACGCGCTGCAGATACTCGGCGGACAGCAGAACGACCAGCCACACCACAGCCACCAGCGAGAGCGCGCCAACATACACCGGCATGGCCATCTGACCCCGCGAGGAAAATAGCAATACCGTCACCAGCGCAGAGGGGCCGGCCAGCGCGGGTACGGCGAGCGGCACGATGAAGGGCTCGGCGGGCATTTCCTCCGTGTCACCAAAGATGCCGCCAGGCTGCGGAAACACCATGCGCAAGGCAATCAGGAAAAGAATCACGCCGCCACCAATACGCAGTGAGATCTCGCTCAACTGCAAGGCGTCAAGAAAATGCTGGCCGCCAAACATGAAGCTAAGCAGCAAACCGAAGGCGATGGCGCATTCGCGCACGATGACACGGGCGCGCCGCTCTGTGGGCACCTGCCTGAGAGCGGCGACAAACAAAGGCACGTTGCCTATCGGGTCCGTCACAAGCAAAAGCAGGATGAAGGATTGGAAAAAGCTCTCGCTCATTTACACTGTCACTTTCTCGATCGGGCATGGCAAACCAGCATACGCCCAATGACTGCGCAGGAGACTCAACTTGTCACAAAACTCTGCATCGAAAACAGGCTTGTCGCGACGACATTTCATTCTGGGTGGACTGGGACTGACCGGCGCGTTGGTGGTCGGCTGGGGTCTGATGCCAACGAGACAGCGCTTGCATGGCCGTGCGGCGCTGAACCCAAAAGAGGGTAGCAATGCCCTCAATGGCTGGGTCACGATAAGCACCGACGGTAGCATCGGTGTAGTGGTCGCCAAAAGCGAAATGGGCCAGGGGGTGACAACAGCTTTGCCGATGCTGGTGGCCGAAGAGCTGGATGTGCCGATGAGCGCGGTCCGTTTACTGCAGGCGCCCATCGACAAAATCTACGGTGACACCAGCATGATGGCTGATGGCTTGCCTTTTCATCCTGATGATCGCGGGGCGATCAAGCGTGTTGCGCAGTGGCTGGCACGCAAGACCGAGCGTGAGTTGGGTGTCATGGCGACGGGCGGATCGTCGAGTGTCAAAGACAGCTGGTTACCCATGCGAGAAGCAGGTGCAGCCGCGCGTGCGCGCTTGCTGGCTGCGGCTGCCTTGCGATGGAAAGTGTCTCAAGAAGAGTGCATCACCGAGGCTGGTTTTGTGGTTCACCGAGATGGTCGCAAGTTGGGATATGGCGCTCTGGCAGCTGATGCGGCCCGAATGGATGATGTGCCGTTTGCACTCAAAGCGCCGAAAGATTTCAGACTGATTGGCCAAGCCACACCGCGTCTGGATGTGGCCGACAAGATCAATGGTCGCGCGCAGTTCGGCATGGATATCCGTCTGCCGGGTCTGATACACGCTGCCATCGCGATGTGTCCGGTGTCTGGCGGCTCGCTGACCTCGTTTGATTCCGCAAAGGTCAGCAAGATGCCTGGTGTGATGGATGTTGTTGCACTACCCGCTGATCGGTCCGGTGCACCTGAGGCCGTTGCAGTACTGGCCAAAAGCTGGTGGCTGGCTCACAAGGCGTTGATCCGTTTGCCGATAGTTTGGGATAACGGTGCCAATGCACAGTTATCGGATGCCTTGTTATTCACCCAGCTTAGAGATCGTCTGGATCAGGAATCCGGATTCACCTATTTCAGTCAGGGCATTGGTGAGGCACCATCGTCGGCAAAAAAAATCACCGCAGAGTATCGCGCGCCGCTGCTCGCGCATGCGGCCATGGAGCCGATCAACTGTACGGCGCAGCTGATCGGCAACCAGCTGTCGCTGTGGGTGCCGACCCAAGTGCCTTCGATCGCGGTCAGTGCAGCGGCCCGTGCGCTTGGCTTGAGCCAAGATCAGGTGACTTTGCATATGACGTATTTGGGCGGCGGTTTTGGTCGGCGGCTGGAGACGGATATGGTGGTACAAGCTGCGCTGCTGGCACGGGCCGCAAAGGGTGCACCGGTGCGGCTGGTCTGGTCTCGCGAAGATGATATGGCCCATGATTTTTATCGTCCTGCAGCAGTAGCCAGGCTGAGTGCGGCGCTGGATGCTTCGGGTCGTGTCCTGCATTGGGAAAGCCATTCAGCATCGGGCGCGCCGGTGCAGCAAATGCTGGCGCGGGCCTTTGGGTTGCCGCAGATGGGACCCGACAAGACCACGGTCGAAGGTCTGCATGATCACTGCTATGAAATTCCGAGTCAGCGTGCCTCGCATGTCAAGGTAGATGCGCCAGTCGCGCTGGGGAGCTGGCGTTCGGTGGGTCATTCGCACAATGCGTTTTTCAAAGAGAGTTTTATAGACGAGCTGGCGCTGGCGGCGGGACAGGATCCGGTGACTTTCCGGCGGCAGATGCTGCACGAGCATCCCCGTCATCTCGCCGTGCTGGAGGCGGCAGTGGCCAAAGCAGGTAAACCTGCCGAGGGTCGCGAGCAGGGTATCGCCTTGCATCAATCTTTCGGCAGCATCGTCGCGCAAGTGGCTGAGGTATCGGTCACAGATGGGCGCATACAAGTGCATCGCATCAGCTGCGCGATTGATTGCGGCCGTGTGGTCAACCCGCTGGGTGTAACGCAGCAAATTGAGTCCGCAATTGCCTACGGTTTATCGGCTGCGCTGCATGGTGAAATTCAGATTCGCGATGGTCGCGTGGTGCAGCGAAATTTTCATGATTATCCTATGCTGCGCCTGCGCGAGATGCCACAGATTGACGTGGAGATCATGCGAAGTGAGGAAGAGCCCGAAGGCGCTGGCGAGCCTGGAACGCCTCCTGTAGCACCGGCGGTGGCCAATGCCATATTCAAACTGACAGGTCAGCGCTTGCGTAGTTTGCCTCTCAGGCTGGGCTGAGCGGCTTCATGAACTGAATTCATCGAGACGCAAGCGCAGATTGCATTCGGTCTGCCATTGATGGCGCTGCGGACTACTGCTGGCTTCACGGCTGAGCTCTTCTTCACTGCGCTCGAGCTGGGCTTCGAGCAGCCGCGCCACCTGTCTTGGTTCAGGCATCATGGTGCCGTAGAAGGCTACCGTGTCGCCACGCTGCATGAGAATGGTCGGGAAATTTTCCACATCAAGGTCGCCGATCAGATCGGACTGATCTTCAATATCTATCCAGACGAACTGGTGCTCGGGATACTGGGGCGCCAGTGCATCGAAACCGGCGCGATACTGTTTGCACACATCGCACCAGCCGGCGCACAGACAAGCGATTACCCATTTGCCCGATGCCAAGGCCTCGGACAGCACGGAGAAATTTTCGCGGACTAAAAACAAACTGGACATGCCGGGATTTTACCGTAGGGCAGGAATACGCTCACGAGTTCGTCTTGTGAGGCCAGAGACGGCGCGCACGGTAAAATGCGCCTATGTCCGTATCCTTGCCCACCATCGTAGCAATAGAAACTTCGACTGAACTGGCGTCTGTCGCATTGCTTTGCGGCGATCGGCTCTCGTCGCGCGAATCTTCAGGTGCACAAACACATTCCATGACGGTCCTGGGCCTGTTGCAAGAGGTGCTGCGCGAGCAGGGTATGGCGCTCGAACAATGCGATGCATTGGCGTTCGGCTCGGGGCCTGGATCATTCACCGGGGTTCGAACCGCTTGCGGGCTGGCGCAGGGGCTGGCCTTTGGCGCAAACCTGCCGGTGGTGCCGGTTGTCACTTTGCTGGCCATGGCCGACGCCGCTCGCAATCAAGGGGCCGGCGACAACATCATGGCAGTGTTGGATGCGCGCATGGGCGAGGTGTACTGGGCGCAGTATCGCTTCGATGAGCGATGGCAGATCGTCAGCGAACCTTGTCTTTCAGCGCCGGAACACGTCATCGCTCAGGAGGCGAGCAGTGCGGCGGGCAATGGTCTGGCAGCCTACGCAGATCGTTTCACTGCGCTGCATTCTGTGCGCCGCTGGCCCGAGCTAATGCCGCATGCATCGCAAATCGCATCGCTGGGGCGCGAGTTTGTGCAACAAGGCCAGGGCGTGCATGCGCGTGAAGCGCAACCCCTCTACCTGAGAAACAAGGTCGCACTCACGACGGCGGAGCGCACGGCAGCGCGTGGAGCAGGTGCATGAACTCCGTGCTGAAGCAGGACAAGGAATGGCAGAAACTCTGCTTTTCCAAAATGAACGTGACGGATATTGAAGATGTCATTGCCGTCGAACAGAATGCCTACCCGTTTCCCTGGACGCGCGGTAACTTCCTTGACTCACTGGATAGTGGTTATGAGGCCTGGGTGTTGCGCGATGAGGATGGCCTTTTGCTCGGTTATTTTTTAATGATGTACGTGGTCGAAGAAGTGCATCTGCTGAACATCACGGTACGTCCTGATAGACAGGGTCAGGGTCTCGGGCGCAAGCTGCTCGACCAATTGATCGCATTGGCACGCGACGCTGGCATGCATGCGGTGCTGCTGGAAGTGCGTCCGTCGAATAATCACGCCTTGATGGTTTACCACCATCTGGGCTTTGTACAAATTGGTCAGCGTAAAAATTATTATCCGGCAGCCGGCGCGGGACGCGAAGATGCCATCGTGATGCGAAAGATGCTTTGAACCATGCAGATGGATCCTGACAAAGTTCGCAAGTTGCAGCAGATGGGTCTCGGGCCCGTATGGCAGCGGCGTGGGCAGAGCTCAGGCGAGTCGGGCGGCGGTTCCGCTGCCATCGCGCTGCCAGCGAGCGAATCTCCCGAAGAAGCAGCGTATGCAGCGAGCGTGATGAGCATGGATTGGGCGATGCTCGAAGAAAATATTCGTGGATGTGGTCGCTGCGGTTTGTGTCAGGGCAGAACCCATGCGGTGCCCGGTGTAGGTGACCGCAAAGCACGCTGGCTGTTTGTGGGTGAGGGGCCGGGCCGTCAGGAAGATTCTCAGGGCGAGCCCTTTGTCGGGCCGGCCGGCAAGCTGCTGGACAATATGCTTCGCGCACTGGCGCTCGCTCGGGGTGCCAATACCTATATCGCCAATATCGTCAAATGTCGTCCTGTCGGTGCTGATGGACGCGATCGTCCTCCGACAGCCGATGAAGTCGCCGCCTGCATGCCTTATCTGGCGCGACAAGTCGACTTGATTCGACCGGATGTGATCGTGGCGCTCGGTAAAACTGCGGCCGTCTCACTGCTGGGTTTGCCAGCCGACACATCGCTGGCCAGTCTGCGCGACAAAATTCATCACTACGCAGACTTGCCTTTGATCGTGACTTATCACCCAGCCTATCTGTTGCGCCAGCCAGCCGACAAGGCCAAGAGCTGGCGAGATCTCTGTCTCGCGAAGAGCCTTTTGAATGGGCGCTGAAGCGTCCACGTTTCAGCAGCAGTTTCATGCGCGCTGGCATTGCTTGCGTGATCCACATGTGCGCGCGCTGGCCTGGTTGCTGGATGCGCCCGATTTGCTTGACGCCGAATCACCGCGGTGGGAGGGCAAAATCGCCCGGCTGCCCGCGCATGCTGCTGATCTTGCCCGCGACTGGCTCATGGCCTTGGATCACGAACCTGAATTACTCAGCGCATCTCTGGAACTGAATCCTTTTACGCGCCTTGGGCGTTATGCCGAGAAGCTGCTGGCCTGCTATTTCTCGCACCAACAACAATTGGTTGCACATGGCATGCAGGTCCGTGCGGGCAAGGAAGAGACGGTGGGCGAGTTTGATTTCCTGTTGTCTGATGGTGCGAACTTGTTGCACTGGGAGTTTGCGACGAAATTTTATTTATTGTGTTCCAGCGACCCGGCCTGGGCCAGTGTGCAGACGGCTGATTATTTTGTCGGCCCGAATCTGGCAGATACGCTGGGTGCAAAAATGCGCAAGATTCTCGACAGGCAGTTGTCGCTGGGTCAGCATCCCGCGGCACAAGCCTTGCTGCCCAGACCCATTGATCAGGCACAGGCCTTATTGCGTGGCTGGCTGTTTTATCGTCGCGGCGAAGAGATTCCTTCACAGAGGCTGGGCATTGAAAAAAATCATTGTCGTGGTTGGTGGTGCACTCTGGGGGAAATCGACACGCATCTCAGTGAAAGCTGTGCCGTTTTGCCGCGACTGGCCTGGCTCGCTCCGGCGCGCATGAAAGATGAAGAGCTCGTAAGTCGCTCGCAGCTTCAAGAACAATTACGGACGCAATTTCAGGCAGACCCCATGCCTGTGATGGTGGCCAGCCTGATGCGCGATGAGGATGTCTGGCTGGAGTGCGATCGGGGCTTTATTGTGCCGGACGACTGGCAAGGCAAGGCGGATAAAAAGCTGCGCGGCCTGACGGCGCCGCCCCTCCAGGGACGGGCTGATTAAACAAACCCGGAAACTTTTGTGGCAGGGGCAGTGGCGCCAAGCCCTTGATCTTGCTGATCCCCGCGTCGCACAGCTGCACTCGCTCACCATAAAAAGTGGCTTTGTTCAGCACATCCCTAGGTACCGACGTGTTTTTCCTCACCGATCAGATGCATGGAATCATATTCGCGCTGATTGGCTGCATGTTTTTTCATGACCATCCACATCACACCGGCAACAAACAGTCCAAACAGCACGATCACGATATTGACGCTCAGGTCAAATTTGACCAGTAATGCGTAGAGCCCGAGCATCAAGAGAATGGATCCGTTTTCGCTGAAGTTTTGCACCGCGATCGAATGACCGGCGCTCATCAGCACATGTCCGCGATGCTGGAGCAGGGCATTCATTGGCACCACAAAATAGCCCGATAGGGCACCGATCAGTACCAGCAGCGGATAGGCCAGTGTGGTCGAATGCACGAATACCATGATGGTGACGATCAGGCCCATCAGGAAACCCATGGGCATGACAGTGAGCGATTTTTTCAGCGGTACACGCTTGGCAGCGGCCATGGCGCCGAAGGCGACGCCGAAGGCCACCACACCTTGCAGTATTGCGGCTTTGGCCAGCGGCAGGTTGAGTGCTTTCTCGGCCCATTTCAGGACGATGAATTGCAGTGTCGCACCTGCACCCCAGAACAAGGAGGTCACGGCGAGTGAAATCTGTCCGAGCCGATCGCGCCAGAGCGTGTTGAAACAATGCGCAAACTCGACGACCAGTTTGATGGGATTGCGCTGTTGCGCCGCGTAGCGCGCGCCGGTGTCCGGAATCTTCAGATTGAAGACCGCAGCCAGAAAATAAGCGCACATGACCACACCCAGCGCGAATTCAAGCGAGAGGCTGAGTTGCAGATGATTGAAAGGGAGCAGGAAAGCCAGCGCCTGAGCAAATCGCTCGCTGACCAATAGCCCGCCCAAGACGGTACCGAAGATAATGGAAAGCACCGTAAGACCTTCGATCCAGCCATTGGCCGCCACCAGTTTTTCCGCTGGCAGCAGTTCGGTGAGGATGCCGTATTTTGCGGGTGAATAAGCAGCAGCGCCAAAACCTACCACGGCATAGGCCAGCAGCGGATGCACGCTGAAAAACATCATCAGGCAGCCCGTGATCTTCACCAAATTGGTAATGAACATGACGCGGCCTTTGGGAAAGGCATCGGCGAATGCGCCTACGAACGGCGCCAGAATGACATAAGACATCACGAAGAACAGCTTCAGCATCGGCGTCATCCATTCCGGCGCCTGAAGCGACACCAGCACCGAGATGGCGACGATGAGCAACGCGTTGTCGGCAAGCGAAGAAAAAAACTGCGCTGCCATGATGGTGTAGAAGCCGCGGTTCATTCGGGAGAAACAGTGATTGGTAGGCTTGTGAGGAGTGCGACGGCGGCTTGCTTTATACCACGAAAGCCTTTTTCGACCCGGTCGCGGGCTCGGCGCTGGTCGCGGTGGCACGCGCGTCCGGTAAAATGAGGCTGATTTCATTCAACTTGCTTTCTTTTCTCCGAATTCCCCTGCCGATGCCCAGACCACTCATCGCCATTACGCATATCGCTGCGATGCAGGCCAATCTCGCCGCCGCCCGAAAAGCCGTTCCGGGTGCCAGAACCTGGGCCGTGGTCAAGGCGGACGCCTATGGCCACGGTTTGGCGCATGCAACGAAGGCCTTTGATGGCGCGGATGGCCTTTCGCTGGTTGAGTTCGATCGCGCTGCACAACTGCGCGAACTAGGCTGGGAAAAGCCGATCATGATGATGCAGGGTATGTTCGATGTGGCCGACATCGAACATTTGGTCAGATACGACTTGCAACCCGTTATTCACCACGTCGAACAGTGCCGAATGCTGGAAGCCACCCCTGTTACCCGGCCGCTGGCGGTCCATCTGAAAATCAATACGGGCATGAACCGTCTTGGCCTCATGCCATCGCAGGTGAGTGACATCTTTCAGCGTCTTGCATCGCTGCCTGCGGTGCGCTCGGTGTCGCTGATGACGCATTTCGCGAATGCCGATTCGAACGGCACCATGCCGGATGTGGCCGCACAGATTGCGGCTTTTCAGCGCGCCACCGCAGGTTTGGATGCGGAGATCAGTCTGTCTAATTCTGCGGCTACCTTGTTGCAGCCCCAGGTACGAAGCGACTGGATAAGGCCAGGTGTGATGCTTTATGGCGGCGCGCCGGGCGCTCAGAGCGCGCTCTCGCTGGGATTGCAGCCCGCGATGACACTGCAAAGCCGTGTAATAGCCACCCAGTCGCTGCGCGCCGGTGATTCCGTGGGATATGGCAGCTTGTTCATTGCCGATCGACCCATGCGTATTGGCATTGTCGCGTGTGGCTATGCCGATGGCTATCCGCGGCTGGCATCAACGGGTACGCCCGTTCTGCTCAATGGTGTGCGAACGCGCATACTTGGTCGTGTATCGATGGACATGCTCAATATTGATCTCTCGCCCGTGCCAAACGCGGACGTGGGCAGCGAAGTGACCTTGTGGGGTGAGGGTTTGCCTATTGATGAAGTGGCCGCGCATGCGGGCACCATTGGTTATGAACTGATGTGTGGCGTGGCGCCGCGCGTGCGACGCGAAGTGCGCGACTGATCATGGCAAAAGCAAAAACTCAGTACGCCTGCACCGAGTGCGGTGGTACCAGCAGCAAATGGGCGGGTCAATGTCCGGCTTGCGGGCAGTGGAACACCATGGTCGAAAGCGTGGTGGAAACGGCAGCCAATCGCTTTGCGGGACCGCCGCAGGGGCTGGTACAGGGTGCGCCTGTCATGCGTCTGAGCGATATCGAAGCGCAGGACGTTCCTCGTTTTGGCACCGGCATTGAAGAATTTGATCGGGTGCTCGGTGGCGGATTGGTTCCGGGCGGGGTCGTTCTGATCGGCGGCGATCCGGGCATTGGCAAATCAACGCTGCTGCTGCAGGCACTGGCCAATCTGTCGCGGATCAAATCAGCGCTGTATGTGAGCGGCGAAGAGTCCGGTGCCCAGGTCGCCTTGCGCGCGCGACGTCTGGGTATCGATGCGGGTGACTTGCACTTGCAGGCCGAGATTCAGCTGGAAAAAATCATTGCCACCCTCACTGAGCAGAAGCCGCAGGTGGCGGTCGTCGATTCAATACAGACCCTGTTTTCGGATGCGCTGACCTCGGCGCCCGGGTCGGTGGCGCAGGTGCGCGAGTGCGCGGCGCAACTCACCCGATTCGCAAAACAATCCGGCGTGACCATCATTCTGGTCGGGCATGTCACCAAAGAGGGCGCGCTCGCGGGTCCGCGCGTGCTTGAGCACATTGTGGATACCGTCTTGTATTTTGAAGGTGATACGCATTCGAGCTTCCGGCTGGTGCGCGCCTTCAAGAACCGTTTTGGCGCAGTCAATGAGCTGGGTGTGTTCGCGATGACGGACAAAGGACTCAAGGGCGTCTCCAACCCTTCCGCACTTTTCCTCTCGCAGCATGATGCACAAGTACCGGGTTCCTGCGTGATGGTCACGCAGGAAGGCACGCGGCCGCTGTTAGTGGAGATACAGGCGCTAGTGGATGCATCGCATGTGCCCAATGCGCGACGCTTGTCGGTTGGTCTGGAGCAGAATCGGCTGGCGATGCTGCTGGCCGTCTTGCACCGACACGCCGGCGTGGCTGCGTTTGATCAGGATGTGTTCATCAATGCCGTCGGTGGCGTGAAAATTACCGAGCCAGCGGCCGATCTTGCGGTACTGCTGGCAATTCAGTCATCCATGCGCAGCAAGCCGCTGCCGCGTGGTCTTGTGACCTTTGGTGAAGTTGGATTGGCCGGCGAAATTCGACCAGCGCCACGCGGACAAGAGCGTTTGCGTGAAGCGGCCAAACTGGGATTTTCGATAGCGCTGGTGCCCAAGGCCAATCTGCCCAAGCAGAAAATTGAAGGTCTGCAGGTGATTGGTGTCGAGCGGATTGATGAAGCAATGACAAAGGTTCGAGAGCTGTCTTAGAACAAAAATACGGTTAGGGAGACGCTGAATAAATCCACGTTTTATGGCGAGCCAGCGCAGCTGTGCGACGCGTGGATCAATAAAATCAAAGTCTTAGCGCCATTGATCTAGCCACAAAAGTTTCCGCATTTATTTAATCAGCGCTTCCTTAGCCTTCCTCTGACTGCAGCATCAGCTGGCGTGCGGCCTCGCGTCCGCTGCGTACTGCGCCCTCCAGCGTCGCGGGATAGTCACTCGCCGTATAGTCGCCGGCAAGAAACAAGCCTTTCAATCCCGTGTCATTCTTCGGTCTGTGCAGATTCGGCGTGCAGGCAAAAGTCGCGCGCTTCTCGCTGATGATGCGGTGCCATTGAGGATTGAGCAGAGCAGGCATGTCCAGATCGGCAGCGATTTGAAGCAGGACTTCTGCTAGCAGCGCTTCATTTCCCTGCGCGATTGCCTCGCTTGATGCGCTGATGACCACCGCCATCAGACCTGATTGAGAAGCATCGAGCTGTCCACGATCAAAAATGAATTGGGCCCAGCGGTGTTTTTCCGGATCGTCTTGCAGCGCATAAAAAACAGCCGGCAGTTTCAGTGCAGGTGCGTATTGCAAATAACAGGTGGTGATCGGCTCATAAGTCATTTGCAGCGATTCGGCCAGCGCTGGTATCAAGTCTGTCAGCAGCGTGCTCGCCTGCGCGGGTGGCGTCGACAGGACCACGGCATCGACTTCCAGATCCAGATTGTCCGCATGCACCCGCCAGCCTTTCTCGGTGCGTATGACGGAGCGTACTTGTGTTCCGGCGTGTGCGTGACCGCCGTGATGTTCGACATAAGACACGGCAGCGTCCGGAAAGAGCGATGACAAATCCCGCCCGGGAATGAGCATGTCGGACGCGCTGCGGTGTGCGCCAAGACTGTCGCGCAGCACATTCAAAAATACAGCGGCAGATGCGCGCTCGGGTGGTGTGTTGAGCGCCGCAATGCAGAGCGGTCGCCACATTAATCGAAACAGACGCTCGGTTTGATCAAATCGCTCGAGCAACTCGGTAACCGAGCAATCGGTATTGAGCTGCCATTGCATCCATCGTGCAGCAGAAGAAAATCGCGCGAGTGCGAGTTTGTCAGCGATCGTCAGACCTTTGGCGCGCAGCACAGCCCAGGCCATATGCAACGGCGCGGGAAGACGGGGCGCGCGCAGATCCATGCCGCCGCTGTTTGCGGGATAACGCATTTGCAATGGCAGTCGCAGCAGTGCCTCGGAAGAACGAACACCGACGGTTTGCATCAGGTGGAGTGTGTCGCTGTAGGCGCCGAGCAGTATGTGCTGACCATTGTCGAGGGTGGTGCCCTGATGCTCGACCCGACGCGCTCTGCCGCCCATGGTGCGTGAAGCTTCGAGCAGAATGACTTGGGCGCCACGCCGTGTCAGTTCAACCGCGGCTGCACAGCCAGCCCAGCCGGCGCCGATGACGGCGACTGTGGGCTTGCGCATCAGCCTTTGACCCAGGTTTTCCAGGCTAGCCAGAGTTTGCGCAGCGGCGTGAGCGAGATTTTGTGTTCAAGCACCCGAAAGCCATCCCGCTCGATTTCATCAAGCACCGCGCGATAAATCGCTGCCATGATCAGACCGGCTCGCTGCGCGCGGCGGTCGGCTGCCGGCAACAGCGCCATTGCTTCGTCATACAGCCCCTGCGCGCGCCGGGTCTGAAAGCGCATCAGTTCAACAAAGCGATCGCTGTGGGTGGCATTGAGCAGTTCTGAGGCAGGTACCTGGTGCGCCTGCAACTCGGATATCGGCAGATAGATGCGACCACGGCGCGCATCTTCACCGACATCACGAATGATGTTGGTGAGTTGGAAGGCCAGACCGAGTTTCTCTGCATATTGCAGCGTGCGCGGATCGGTGTAGCCAAAGATGCTCGCAGACATGATGCCCACGACACTGGCGACATGCCAGCAGTAGCGCTCCAGCGCGACAAAATCGAGATAGCGCGTTTGGGTCAGATCCATCTCCATACCGTCAATGACAGCAAGCAGGTGCTCTCCCTGAATGTTGAAAGTCTTCAGGTGCGGCATCAGAGCCTGGGTCACCGGATGATTGGGCTGCCCGGCGAGCATGTGCGCGACCTCTTTGCGCCACCATGCGAGCGTGGTCTGCGCCAGAGCAGGATCGCTGGTTTCGTCGACCACATCATCGACTTCACGACAGAATGCATACAAAGCGGTGATGGCCTGTCGGCGCGGTGGCGGCAGGAAAAGAAAGCTGTAGTAAAAACTCGAGCCGCTCTGAGCGGCTTTTTGCTGGCAGTAGTCTTCGGGAGTCATGCTGTGAGCTGAATGCGTCGTTTTTTTAAGGAGTACCGCAATTTATCGGGCGAAGCGCAGGGCTCGCCAGAATATCAGCAGCCAGTCACTCTTTTTCAGCGTGGGTCGCGCACGGAAGACATCGTAACCGACGTCTTCAATTTTCTCGAGGATACGCAGCCCACCCTGTACGATGAGGCGCAGTTCCCAACCCAGGCGGCCGCGAATCTGCAAGGCCAGCGGTGCACCGTCCAGCATGATTACGCGTGCGCGCTGAACTTCAAAGGCCATCAATGCTCTCCAGCGATCGTCGACGCGCTGCGCGGCAATCTGTTCTTCGCTGACACCGAAGCGCTGCAAGTCTTCCTGGGGCAGGTACACGCGCGCTTTATCCCAGTCGATGGCAACGTCCTGCAGAAAATTAATGATTTGCAGTGCACTGCAAATGGCATCGCTTTGCTGAAATGCGCTTGGCGTTGTGTCTCCGAAAAGGCTGAGCATGATGCGACCCACCGGGTTCGCAGAGCGACGACAGTAATCCAGCAATTCATGAAAACTCGCATAACGAGTTTGGCGGACATCCTGCCGAAACGCCGACAGAAGCTCGCGCAGGTAATGCGTCTCCAGCTGGTGTGTGGCAAGCGTTGCTGCGACTTGTGCAAAAAGAGGGGATTCAGGCTGCTGACCGCGGTCGATCCGGTCCAGCTCTGCTTCGTAGGCCATCAGAGCAGCGATGCGCTCTTCCGGCGGCGCCTCACCTTCGTCAGCCAGATCATCGGCGCTGCGGGCGAAGGCATAGATCACCCGCACCGGGGCCCGCATCGCTTGCGGCAACAGTGGCGAGGCGACCGGGAAGTTTTCGTAGTGTGCGTTGGGCATCAAGGAGGTGCTTGGAGGACGCATTGAACAAGCGACATTGCAGAAAATTCATTCGCTATAATTACTTACTTTTGAGTCAGTAATTTAAAAAGCCGCCATCGGCGGCCCAAGCAGCAAGCGCCGGTGCAATGTCTGCCCGAATAGTAAAGGAAAATCCGTGACACTCCCTTTTCCGAAGAATCAACTCAATCTCGTAGCAGGCGCGAGATTACTGATTTCCATCCAACTGTTCGGCAGTTTGTTGTTGCTCGCGGCATGCACGGAAAAACCGGCAAAAACCGAGGATGTTCGACCCGTACGGGTGCTGGTGGTGGCGCCTTCCGGTGCAAAAACTCAGGTCGAGCTGGCAGGAGAAGTGCAGCCGCGCTACGAATCACAGCTGGGGTTCAGGGTGGGCGGCAAGGTCATTGCGCGACGGGTCGAGGTGGGCACGGTGGTGAAGCGGGGCCAGGTACTGATGCAGCTCGACGCGACCGATTTTCAACTGGGACAGGCGCAGGCAAAGGCTTCTGTGAGTGCGGCAGACAGCTCACTTTCGCTTGCCCAAGCCGAACTCAACCGCTACCGAGAACTGAGGCAGAAAAACTTTGTGAGTCAGGCATTGCTTGATGCTAAAGAGGCCGCCTACAAGGCGGCACTCGCCAATCACGAACAGGCGACAGTTGGCCTCAGAGTTCAGGCCAATCAGAGCAGCTACACGAGCCTCGTCGCGGATGCGGATGGCGTCGTCACTTCGCTTGGCGCCGAGGTGGGGCAAGTGGTGGCGGCAGGGATACCCGTAGTTCGTCTTGCCCGTACCAGTGAGACAGAAGTCCGGGTCAGCATTCCTGAGGATCAGGTAGGAACATTAAAGCGCGTGTCTGCGTTAACGGTACGTACCTGGGCAAATCCAGAACTGGAGCTCGAGGGTCGTTTGCGCGAGCTGTCGCCAATGGCGGATCCTGCGACGCGTACGTTTACTGCGAAGATCTCGATACCCAAAGCGAGTAGCGAGATCAGGCTGGGTATGACAGCGATGGTGTCGTTTTCGACCGAAACGCCACCGGGTATACGATTGCCTTTGACGGCCTTGTTTAATCATCGGGATAAAACTGCTGTCTGGTTAGTCGAGAACGGCTCAGTAAAACTCGCGTCGGTCGAGGTCGCCGGGGCGATTGGCAATGAGGTCATGATTCTCTCCGGTTTAAACCCCGGCCAGGCCGTGGTCACGGCAGGAGTCAATCAACTTCGCGAGGGGCAGAAAGTCAGTGTGCTCGCTGACATGGGTGAAGCGTCTACGTCCGGAGCGACCCGATGAGGGATCGCTTTAACCTCTCGCGCTGGGCGCTGGAGCACGTGCCATTGATCCGGTACCTGATGGCAGTGCTTCTTCTGGGGGGTATCTTTAGTTACGGAAATCTGGGGCAGGACGAGGATCCCCCCTTTACCTTCAGGCAGATGGCAATTCGTGCCTACTGGCCTGGCGCCAGTGCACTGCAAATGGCGGAACAAGTCACCGACAAGCTTGAGAAAAAGCTGCAAGAAACTCCCTATATCGACAAAATTCGCAGTTACTCCAAGCCCGGTGAAACCCTGATCATTATCGAGCTGCGACAATCAACGCCGCCTGACGAAGTCCCGCCCGCTTGGTATCAGGTGCGAAAAAAAATCGGCGACATACGTTCATCCCTGCCAGCAGGTGTTCAGGGACCGGTTTTCATCGATGAATTGGGTGATACCTACGGCTCCATTTTCGCACTGCACGGTGACGGTTTTTCTTATGCTGAAGTAAAGGACTACGCAGATTTCGTACGTCAGCAATTATTGTCTGTCCCGACAGTTTCTAAAGTGGAGTTGTACGGCGTGCAGGACGAGAAAATTTTTATTGAATTTTCTTCCAAAAAATTCGCCAAGCTGGGTATTCCTTTCGAGAGTATTGTTTCGCAAATCAATACACAGAACTCCGTCGAAAGCAGCGGGATATTGGTGACGCCTAGCGATAATCTTCAAGTGCGCGTCTCGGGTGCTTTAAAGACAGTCAAAGATTTCGAGGATATGCCTTTGCGCGCGAACGGGAACAGCTTCCGGCTCGGAGATTTTGCGACCGTAACGCGCGCCTATATCGATCCCCCGCGGGACAAAATGCGTTTCAATGGTAAAGAAGTGATTGGTCTGGGTGTGTCGATGGAAAAGGGCGGCGATATCATCGCGCTCGGCAGGAGTCTGGATGCGATGGCATCTCAATTGAAGGCAAAGCTGCCTATTGGTATTGAATTGGAGCGCGTCGCCGACCAACCCAGAGCTGTCAGTTCATCGGTTAATGAGTTTTTGACAGTGCTGGTTGAGGCAATACTCATTGTGCTGGCGGTGAGCTTTATTTCACTTGGCTTGCATACCAACCCCTGGCGTATCGATGTGCGGCCTGGTCTTGTCGTGGCCCTGACGATTCCTTTGGTGCTGGCGGCGACGTTTCTTGCCATGCGTATTTTTGGCATTGATCTGCACAAGATTTCGCTGGGTGCGTTGATTATCGCGCTAGGCTTATTAGTCGATGACGCCATCATTGCCGTTGAAATGATTGTGAGAAAAATGGAAGAGGGATTGTCGCGATTTGATGCGGCCACCTTTGCCTACACCTCGACCGCAATGCCCATGCTGACCGGCACGTTGATTACTGCAGCGGGCTTCCTGCCTATCGGTTTTGCGAAGTCGGCAGCCGGTGAATATACGTTTTCCATGTTTTCGGTAAATGCGATTGCGCTACTGATTTCCTGGTTTGTTGCGGTACTTTTCACACCCTATCTCGGCGTGCTCCTTCTGAAAGTCAAGCCGGCTGCGAAAGCGGATGGACACCACGAGCTTTTTGATACGCCCTTTTACTTGCGCCTGAAGCGTACCGTAGGCTGGTGCGTGGAGTGGCGCAAGACCACAATTGTCTTGACCTTGGCAGGTTTTTTTCTCGGCGTCTTCGGCTTTCGCTTTATTGAGCAGCAGTTTTTCCCCGACTCCAGCCGGCTTGAGTTGATGGTAGAACTTTGGCTGCCCGAGGGGTCTTCCTACCAAGCGACGGAGGCGCAGGCGAAAAAATTCGAAAAACTGATGTTTAACCAACCGGGCGTAGAATCGGTGACAGCCTACGTTGGCAGAGGCAGTCCGCGCTTTTATTTGCCGCTGGATCAGATTTTTCCGCAAACGAATGTCGCTCATGTGGTGGTTCTGCCAAAAGACACCCAATCCAGGACGCTGCTTCGTCAAAAAATCATGGATCTTTTCAAGCATGATTTTCCCGAGGTTCGGGGGCGGGTGAAGCTACTGCCCAACGGTCCGCCCGTTACCTATCCTGTCCAATTTCGCGTTACGGGTCTTGAAGTAGCAAAGGTTCGCGCGATTGCCGATCAGGTTAAGCAAGTCATGCTAACCAATCCCAACGCGATTGGCGTGAATGACGATTGGAATGAGTCAGTCAAGGTGCTGCGCATTGATCTGGACCAGGACAAGCTCCGCGCCCTCGGCGTGAGCTCACAAATCGTGATGCAGGCCGCAAATACGATTTTGTCGGGCAGTACCATCGGTCAGTTTCGCGATGGTGACAAACTCATCGACATCGTCATACGGCAACCGGTAGATGAGCGAGCAACCGTGACTGCGCTGTCTAATGCGAGCATTCCCTTGGCAGGTGGCCGTGCTGTACCTCTGTCGCAACTGGCCACACCCCGATTTGTCTGGGAGCCGGGGCTGGTGTGGCGTGAACGTCGCGAATGGGCAATTACGGTGCAGTCAGACGTGGTTGATGGCATCCAGGGCCTGACAGTCTCTATGCAAATTGATCCTTTGCTCGACAAGCTTCGTGCGACTTTGCCGCCGGGTTACAAGATTCAGCTCGCTGGTGCGATCGAAGAGAGCGGCAAAGCGCAAGAATCTATCGCCGCCAACGTGCCGCTGGTGATTTTCATCGTTTTTACCCTGCTGATGCTTCAGCTTCATAGTTTTTCGCGGGCGGTACTGGTATTTCTCACCGGTCCACTCGGGGTCGCTGGCGCCGCGATGGCGCTGCTGATATTGCAGCGTCCTTTTGGATTTGTGGCTCAGCTTGGGGTGATCGCGTTGTTTGGAATGATCATTCGTAATTCGGTGATTCTGGTCGACCAGATCGAACAGGATATCGCCGCCGGTATGCCGGCTTGGGATGCGATCGTCAACTCCTCAGTGCGAAGGGCGCGCCCCATCATGCTCACCGCTGCTACTGCCGTATTGGCGATGATTCCGCTCTCGGGGTCAGTGTTTTGGGGGCCGATGGCCGTGGCCATCATGGGTGGCTTGATCGTTGCCACGGTACTGACGCTGCTGTTCCTGCCAGCGCTGTACGCCGCCTGGTTCCGGGTGCGGCGGCCCGTCTGATGGGGCAGGGGCAAAAACCGGGGCGAATGAGGGCAATTTCCAGTAAAATCCGCGGTTGAAGTCAAACAGCCACCACAATGGCCATGCAGGGCGACCGCTTTTGACACTTGGTCGCCCTTTGCTTTTTTGTAACGAGTGATGAGCACTGTGCGGCGAGGATGGCGAAATTGGTAGACGCACCAGGTTTAGGTCCTGACGCCAGCAATGGTGTGGGGGTTCGAGTCCCCCTCCTCGCACCACCGACTTGATTAACAT
>JAIXXZ010000094.1 GCA_027490465.1 Oxalobacteraceae bacterium | reverse complement strand
GGCGTGCCCTATCAGTGGGGCTGGAATGTGCTGATGTATAACACCAAGGTATTCGGCAACAAGAAACCTACCAGCTGGAGCGTGGTGTTCGAAGAGCAGAAACTCCCCGATGGCAAGAGCAACAAAGGTCGCGTGCAGGCCTTCGATGGTCCGATCTATATCGCGGATGCAGCGCTCTACCTGAAAAAGAAAAATCCCTCCCTGGGCATCAAGGATCCTTACGAGCTGAACGAAACCCAGTACAAGGCTGCGCTTGATTTGCTGCGTGGACAACGCAAACTGGTGGGCAAGTACTGGCATGATGCATTCGTGCAGATCGACGACTTCACCAACGAAGGTGTGGTTGCATCAAGCTCATGGCAGTTCCAGGCGAATATCCTCGGTTCGAAGAAAGCTCCTATTGCAACCGTGGTGCCTGAAGAGGGTGCATCGGGTTGGGCAGACAGCACGATGATGCACGTGGATGCAAAGCATCCGAACTGCGCCTACATGTGGCTGGAGCATTCACTCAACCCCAAGCTGCAGGGTGATCTCTCTGCGTGGTTTGGTTCAGTGCCTGCGGTGCCAGCGGCCTGCAAGGGCAACAAGCTGCTGACTGATCAGGGTTGCGCGAATCAGGGTTATAACGACTTCGACAAGATCTCGTTCTGGCGCACGCCGGTTGCTCAGTGCAAGAGCCAAAACAACCAGTGCGTCCCGTACCACAAGTGGGTGTCCGACTACATCGCGATTCTCGGCGGTCGTTAATTTGAGTTTTTCCTGTCGAACCGCGGTTTGATGCGGTTCGACAGGGCGACCTGGAGTGTCTCAATGGCGCATGCTGTCAGCCTGAGCCGGGTATCGTGTGTCTTTCATTCCGGCGGCAAATCTGTCAATGCCGTCGACGATGTCAGCCTTGATATTCAGCCAGGCGAATTCTTCACCTTGCTCGGACCTTCGGGTTCGGGCAAGACCACGTGTCTCAGAATGATTGGCGGGTTTACCTGTCCCACCTCGGGAACGCTCAGCATTCATGGCGAGGTGGTAGATTCACTGCCGCCTTATCTCCGTCCGGTGACCACGGTCTTTCAGGATTACGCCTTGTTTCCGCACATGACGGTGCTGGACAACGTCGCCTATTCGCTAATGGTACGAGGCGTCACGAAATCCGTGCGCGAGAAGCGCGCTACCGAATTGCTCGAACTGGTGAGATTGCCGGACATGTCATCGCGCAAGCCTGCGCAGTTATCAGGGGGGCAGCGTCAGCGCGTCGCGCTTGCCAGAGCGTTAATCAGCGAGCCCAAGGTGCTTTTGCTGGATGAACCCCTGGGTGCGCTTGATCTCAAGCTGCGCGAACAGATGCAGATTGAACTCAAAGAGCTGCAACGCCGTCTGGCGATTACCTTCGTATTGGTGACACACGATCAGCACGAAGCCCTGTCCATGAGCGACAGGATCGGCGTGTTCAATCGGGGGCGTCTTGAGCAGATTGATACACCGACTGGCTTGTATGAGAGACCAGCGACGCGTTTTGTTGCTGAATTTCTGGGGGCAGCGAATGTGCTTGAAGCGGATGCTGCTCAGCGGCTGACCGGTAGCGCTGCTGCGATGATTCGTCCGGAGCGTATACGTCTTGGAGAGAGTGCGGGCGCACGCGTTTGCGGTATCACTGAAAATCTGCAGTATTTCGGTTCTTTTTGGCGCGCAAAAATTCGCTGCGATCAAGGCACGATGCTGATCGCTGATTTGGCGATCGATAGTGCGCTGCCGGCCGCAGGTGAGACAGTGCATCTGCATTGGGATGATTCTGCGATTCATCGTTTGAATGAAACGGGTATGAGATGAGTGGGGCAGGGCTGCCAGCCATGCAGCTTGGGCATCGTTCCACGGCGAGTTTTGGTGACCGCCTGTCAGCGGTACTGTTTCAGCGCCAAAGTATGTTGTTACTCATCCTGCTGTTGCCGCCGTTACTGTGGTTCGGCGTGATTTATCTTGGCTCCTTGTTCAGTCTGCTGGCGCAGAGTTTTTTTCGGCTGGATGATTTTTCCGGCACGATAGTCTACGAGGTGGGACTGCAGAATTTTGTTGCATTGTTCGAGCCGGCAAATCTGGATGTGATTCGTCGTAGCGTCATCATGGCGACCGTGGTGACGCTGACGAGCGTCGTGATTGGTTTTCCGATTGCTTATTTCATGGCGCGCTACGCGCGCGGCAGCACCAAAGCAATTTTGTATGTTGCAGTGATGCTGCCGCTCTGGTCGAGTTATCTGGTGCGCTTGTATGCCTGGAAGCTGCTGCTGGCCAAAGAGGGTGCCATTGCGTGGATCGTCGCCCAGTGCCATTTGGACTGGCTGCTTGAGGCAGTGCTGGCGACACCGGTCATCGGCGGAAACTCTCTGAGTTTTTCTTCGCTCGGTACCTTCATGGTGTTTGTCTACATGTGGTTACCGTTCGTGATTTTGCCCATACAAGCATCGATAGAGCGAATTCCTTCTTCGGTGCTGGAAGCCTCGGCCGACCTGGGCGCGCCTCCTCGTCGTACGTTCTGGACGGTGATTCTGCCGCTGGCGATGCCCGGCGTCGCAGCGGGCTCAATTTTTTCGTTTTCGCTCACGCTGGGTGATTACATCATCCCGCAGGTGGTCGGAAATTCCACGCTCTATATCGGACAGGTGGTGTACCGGCAGCAGGGTTTGGCGGGCAACCTGCCCTTTGCAGCCGCATTTTCCATCGCGCCGATTCTGATCATTGCGATCTACCTGTGGCTGGCCAAAAAACGCGGGGCTTTCGATGCGCTCTGAAACCTATCCTCTGCCGCGCGCATCAACGGGGTTGAAGCTTGCCACGCTCGGCGGCGTGCTGTTTTTGCATGTGCCACTCGCATTGATTATTTTGTATGCGTTCAGCAGTGAAGATAAAAGTTATGTGTTTCCACCGCCTGGTCTGACCACGCAGTGGTTTGCTGTCGCGCTGTCGCGCGAGGATGTCTGGAGTGCCGTGGGGCTCTCGGTGCAGGTTGCTTTGTGGTCGACGGGTATTGCGCTGGTATTGGGTACGTTTGCCGCAGGCGCGCTGGCACGATTTCGTTTTTTTGGTCGGGATGCAATTTCCCTGCTGCTGATCTTGCCGATCGCCTTACCTGGTGTTGTCACTGGTATTGCCTTGCGTTCGGCTTATCACGCTGCCGACATTCCATTCAGTTTCTGGACCATCGTGATCGGTCACGCTACCTTTTGCGTCGTGGTGGTCTACAACAATGCAGTGGCAAGGCTGAGACGGCTGAGCCCTTCGCTTCTGGAAGCCTCGATGGATCTTGGCGCCAATGCGTTTCAGACTTTTTATCATGTGATCCTGCCACAATTGGGCTCTGCATTGCTTGCAGGTGCGTTGCTGGCCTTTGCGCTGAGCTTTGATGAAGTGATCGTGACCACCTTTACTGCAGGCCAGCAAACCACTTTACCGATCTGGATGTTGCAGGAACTCATACGGCCACGACAGCGGCCTGTAACCAATGTCGTTGCAGTCCTCATCATTGGCCTGACCTTTATACCGATTATTGCCGCCTACTGGCTCACCCAGGCAGGCGACGACAACGCCCGAAAATAACGCTGACACAAGGAGATAAATCCATGGGACATTCTGCTGACAACCCGATCAGTTTTCCTACTGCGCTGTTGATTGACAATCATGCAGAGCAAGGCGAGGGAGCGATCGAAGTTGTGATCAATCCTGCGACAGGTGCTGCGCTGTGCAACGTGCCGGAAGCGTCGCCCGAGCAAGTGTCGCGTGCGGTGGCGGCGGCCGAGCGTGCGTTTGCCAGTTGGTCGCAGACCACACCGGGTGAGCGATCGGGCCTGCTGCTCTCACTCGCATCCGCCATCGAGAATCATGCAGAAACCTTTGCACGTCTGGAGTCGCTCAACTGCGGCAAGCCTTACGACAGGGCGCTGAACGACGAGATTCCTGCGATCGTTGATTGCTTCCGCTACTTTGCAGGCGCCGCGCGCTGCATGAGCGGTACTGCGGCGGGCGAGTATCTGGCCGGGCATACCAGCATGATCCGGCGCGATCCAGTAGGCGTCGTGGGCTCCATCGCGCCGTGGAATTACCCGATGCTGATGGCCGCATGGAAGGTCGCTCCCGCGATCGCTGCCGGTAATACCGTGGTGCTCAAGCCCAGCGAGCAAACGCCGCTGACTGCTTTGTATTTTGCGCAGCTCGCGGCGGGTATTCTGCCGCCCGGTGTGCTCAACGTCATCTGCGGCAAGGGCATGAGTGTTGGTCAGCCGTTGGTTGAGCATCCTAAAGTGCGCATGGTGTCGATTACGGGTGATGTTGCGACGGGCCGCAAGATACTGCAGGCTGCATCAGGCACCTTGAAGCGCACACATCTCGAGTTAGGTGGAAAAGCACCTGTCATCGTGCTTGATGATGCGGATATCGCTTCTGTGGTGGAGGGTGTGCGTACCTTCGGTTATTACAATGCCGGGCAGGATTGCACAGCAGCCTGTCGTATTTACGCAGGACCCAAGATTTACGAGAAGCTGGTGGCCGACCTGACACTTGCGGTCTCCACCATCAAAGTAGGTACTCAGGAAGAAGAGGGTGTTGAGATCGGTCCTTTGATTTCTGATCGTCAGCGTAACCGCGTCGCCAGCTTTGTCGAGCGCGCGCAAATGGCGGGGCATATGCAAGTGACTACCGGAGGCAAGGTACGCCCAGGTGCTGGCTTTTTTTATGAACCCACCGTGATCGCTGGTGCCTTGCAGGAAGACGAGATCGTGCAGCGCGAAGTCTTCGGGCCGGTCGTTTCGGTAACGCGCTTCGATGATGATGCACAGGCGGTGCAATGGGCCAATGACTCCGAGTACGGACTCGCATCCAGTGTGTGGACATCCGATGTCTCAAAGGCGATGAATATCGCGCGCCAGCTGCAGTATGGCTGCACCTGGATTAACACGCACTTCATGCTGGTGAATGAAATGCCGCATGGCGGACTGAAAGCTTCTGGCTATGGCAAAGACATGTCGATGTATGCGCTGGAGGATTACACTGTCGCGCGGCACGTGATGGTGAAGCTCTAAGTGCAAATGATGTTTGCGCCTTGCCTCGGTTGGGGTTTGTATTTTCTGGGACTGCCCTGGTTGCATACCTGGGGCTCGGGCCGGTTTTCTGGCGTATCGCGTGATGCTCGGTATCTATCAGAAAAAATAACGAACTATGCAGCGTCACAATTGAAATCGGCTGGCAGCCGTATCCAGCAGGTACAAGCGGCCTGATGTTTTCTTATCTGGATGAGCTGAAGCCTGTCATATAACGTACCTTCTGCGCGCAGGTCGCCTACTCTATGAGCAGGTGACCTGTTTTCACAAAAATCGTGCAACCCTCGACGCTATAAGGTTTATGAACGCTGAGATGGGGACTGCGTATCCATGAGCCTGCCGGATATCGTCCGTGCTCGTCTTCAAACACGCCTTCCACAACAAAAATTTCTTCGCCGCCGTAATGCCGGTGCGGATTGAAATATGTCTTGGGTGCCCAGCGGACCATGGCGGTATGCGTGGTCTCAAATTCCGACAAGGGCAACACGGACAGTCCTGGAACCAGACCCGGATACCAAGTAGCAGTGCGTGTCTGTATGGTGCAGGCTTGTTGATCATCCGGATGCAGATGGCGTAGTTTCACCAACAGCAGGCAACCCGTTTCAGTGAATGGCGCGTGGGACGTGCCGGGCGGGTTTTTGATATACGTGCCGGCTGGATAATCGCCTTGCTCGTCGCTGAACTGACCTTCAAGAACGAGAATCTCTTCACCCAGTTCGTGCTGGTGCTCTGTGAATTGTCTACCGGGCAGATAGCGAACGATGGAGGTCGCGCGCGCGACCTCATCACCCACGCGGTCGAGCATACGCCGTTCTATGCCTGGTACAGGACTGAGGGTCCAGTTAAGCTCGTCCTGATGTACGACGACACGCTTCGTCAAGTCGGCATGTATTTGCATGATTATTCCTTGCTTCTTGGCGTGTCACGTCGGTAACTGCAGGATAGAGAATCCATGATAGCAGTGATGGAGATATGTTCATTCGTTGCAGAGAATCTTGGCGTGTAGACGCACGGACTGACTATGGCACTTTGCAGATCGTCTCGTGGGAGGTTTTTGATTCTGATGGGGTAAGTTGTTCAGACCAAAAAATTGGATGACGGGATGTTTGTCGCCTGTCAGACAAAGAAAAACGCCGTAGTGCGAACACTACGGCGTCTGTCTGGTAGGCCGTGCTGGATTCGAACCAGCGACCAACGGATTAAAAGTCCGCTGCTCTACCAGCTGAGCTAACGACCCGAAAGACCGCGATTATACTGAAATCGCTAAACTCTTGTCAAACGCAAACATCCAGTGGCTGTCAACCATGGTGTAATTGACTCTTGCGGCTTACTTTAGTGCGTTCAGCTTGCCTCGAGCGGTCTCGGCGGCAGGTGAACTGGGGTACTCCTTGATCAATGCCTCCAAGGTGCTGCGCGCTGCGTCTGAGTTATCCAGATCTTGATGACAAATTGCAAGATTGAGCATGACATCGGGTGTTTTCTGAATTTTTTTGTCCTGACTGACTACGGTTTGTAGCGCGGGGATTGCATTTTTGCAGTCATCCGCAGCAACGTAACTGCTGCCCAAAAGGTAATAGGCTTGCGGTGCGTAATCTGAGCCAGGAAAACGCTGCAGGAATGTCGCGAAAGCTTTCGCTGCATTGGCGAAATCTCTCTTTTTCAGAAGCGCTGTTGCCTCGTCGATTGCTTTTTGTTCTTTCTGGGTCAACTCATAGTCGACACCGTCTATGGTCTGACGACGCGGCTCGAGCCTGCTCAGGCGATCTTCAACATTCTTGTGCAGATCTTTGGTCTTGCGGCTTTCGTTGGCAAGATCATTGGTCAGTTTGTCGACTTTTTGCTGTGATTTTCTGAGTTCATTGTTCAGTATCTCGACTTGCCCGCGTAGTTCAGCAACCTCACTACGCAGGTCGCTACGGAGTTTTTCGAGATCGGTGAAGAGTGCGTTCACCTTTTTGTCATCCGCCTTGGTGTCTATGCGCCGTGCGAGCTGCTCGATTTGATTATCAATTCGAGTGTTGATATTTTTGATTTCGCTATCAATTCGAGCATTGATAGCTTTGATTTCACTATCAATTCGCGGGTTGATCTTCTTGAGGTCTTCGCGCTGCTTCAATATCTCTTTACGAGCGTCCGAATCCTCGAGGAAGGCCTGTGCCTGTATCGGCAACATGCTGCATGCCACTGCCAAAGCAGTGGCACCAAGTACGTTGATTTTGAAGTTCATTACTGAGCTCAGTAGGCAATATCAGCGCGGCGGTTTTCTTTCCACGCTTCCTCGGTGCTGCCCATGGCCTTGGGTTTTTCCTTGCCGAAGGACACGGCTTCCATTTGCGACTCAGGTACGCCTCGCTGCGCAAGAGCGCGACGTACGGCGTCTGCACGTTTCTGGCCTAGCGCCAGGTTGTATTCACTGCCACCGCGCTCATCCGTGTTGCCCTGGATGAGCACCTTGCGGTCTGGGCGGGAGGCGAGATACTTGCCGTGTGCGTCGATGACCGACTTGAATTCGTCTTTGACGATATAGCTGTCCAAATCGAAATAGATGCTGCGATTGGCCAAGACGCTGGAGGGATCGCTCAGCGGTTCGTTGAATGTCGCATTGGCTTTGGCATTGGCTTCTGCATTGGAATTCGCGTTCGCGTTCGCATTCACATTCGCGTTGGCATCAGGGTTGACGTTGGCACCCGTGTTGGTGCCGGTGTTCGAGACGCCATCAGCGCTGGAAGCAGCATTTGATTTTGCGCCGCTCGTATCATTGCTAGTTGAGGGTACCGACGAGGACTGGCTTGCTTCGGCCGGGGCGATGGCGCTGGTCTTGCGGGTCTCAACGGAAGGGGTTTCGTCCAGCTTGACGGTAGAACAGGCAGACAGCAGCAGCATCAGAGCCACAAGTGCGGTGGTGAGTTTGGTTAAACGCATAGTTTTCCTCCTTGATTGTCAAACAGTTTGATTGTTACATTCGGCACAAAGGCGATCGGTAGCTTTTGATCCGTGCTGGATTGTGGACAAATGTAATCATTTTGTAAACGGTCCCCAGGCAGGTTCCCTGATATTCGATGCCTTTGCGTTCAGGCTGTAGCTCGTGTTGCCCTCAATGGACATCACGGTCAATCCGCTTTTGCCGCCAGAATTGCTCGAGTACACGACGTAGCGGCCGTTCGGTGCGAAACTCGGGGATTCATCATTCCCCGCCGTCGACAGCGGGCGCTCCGTGCCCGTGACCAGGTCATGTAATTGGATTTGGTAGTTTCTACCCCGTTTGGCAACATAGGTCAGCATTTTACCGTCAGCGGAGACGCTTGGGCTAATGCTGTAATCGTTGCCGGCAGGGGTGACCCGGCGCACATCACTCCCATCAATGGACATTCGATAAATCTGTGGACTACCGCCACGGTCACTGGTGAAGAAAATGGTCTGGCCATCTGGCGAGAAGCAGGGCTCGGTATCGATGCCGCTGCTTTTGGTCAGACGCTTGATATCGGATCCATCCGCGTTAATCAGAAAAATCTGGGTCAGTTCGTCTCGCGATAAGGCCACGGCGAGTTTTTGCCCGTCAGGCGACCATGCGGGCGCAGAGTTGTTACCTTTGTAATTCGCGACCGGAATACGTCGGCCGGTGTCTAATTCCTGAACGTAGATGATCGCTTTTTTACTCTCAAAAGACACGTAGGCCAGCTTTTTTCCATCGGGAGACCAGGAAGGCGAGATGATGGGCTCGGGCGAGCGCAAGACCGGGATTTGGTTCTCACCATCAGCATCGGCGATTTCGAGTCGGTACTCCCCTCCCGATTTTGAGACATAGGCAATCCGGGTCGCGAAAACGCCGCGCAAACCGGTAAGCGCCTGAAAAACATCATCCGCCACCTGGTGCGCGGCTTTGCGCGAAAACCGCGATTGTATTTTGATATTGAGTTGGGAAATATCGCCCGGTTTTGTAGTGTCTCTGAGGCGGTAGCGAATTTCGATTCGCCCATCGGTGCCTCGATACACGACACCGGTCACAACAGCATCAGCGCCGCGTGCTTTCCATGTAGCGGCATCCAGTGTGGCATTTTCCGGGATGACCTCGTTGCTGTCGACGATGCGAAACATGCCGCTACGCGCGAGATCTGCCCGGACGATGGCGCTCAATGACTGGTCGCCGGGCAAGTCACCCACAAAACTCGCAACGCTGATGGGAATCTGGTCTGATCCCACACCAGTCACTTCGATTTTCAGCTGTGCCAAAGCGTCAGATCCCGTGGCCAGCAAGAAGGTCAGCGCGACAAACTGGAGGAAATATCTTTTCATATGCGGGCTCATCTCACTGTCCTCTAGACTTTAAGTAGTGGTCGTAGCTAAATTCCTCAGGGCACTCTCGCGGGAATCGCTTAGTCCGGCGCACACCCCGCTCGACTTGCTTGTCAAATTCCGGATATCCAGACGTCTTTACCACCTTTACCCCTTTGAGCTCCCGGCTGGGCGTTAAACTAATCCCAATCGTGACAACGGGGTCGCCAGCGATACTCGGGAAACTGGTATTGGATTTTACCGTCTGTCCAATGAAGAGCTCGCAAACAGTGCCTGGTGCGCCTGATTTTTTCTCAGCCGTGCCTTCATCGCCATCACCCGCTTTGCTCAAGTCGTCAGCCAAAGCGTTTCTGGCCCTTTGTTTTTCAGCGGCGGCGGCCTCCTTGCGCTTGCGTTCCTCGGCCGCTGCGGCTTCTTTGCGTTTCTGTTCCTCAGCGGCGGCGGCCTCTTTGCGTCTCTGTTCCTCAGCGGCGGCGGCCTCTTTACGTCTCTGTTCCTCCGCTGCTGCCGCTTCCTGTTTGCGTTTCTTCTCCTCTGCCTCTGCCACTTCCTGTTTGTGCTTCTGCTCTTCCTCGAGTTTCTTCTTGTCTTTTAGCGCCTGTTCTTCTTTTTGACGCTTCTCCTCTTCGGCGAGCCGCTTCCTTTCCTGCTCTTCGCGTTGTTGCTTTTCCTCGGCGAGTCTCTCTTTTTCCTTTTGCTGTTTTCGCTTTTTCTCCTGTTCGAGCGCGATATCAGGATCTGCCGATTTGACCTTGGGCGGTTCCGGCACGACTACCGGTGCCTTGGGCATGGGTGCAGGCTTGGGGACCGGTGCAGGCTTGGGCGGTTCGGGCTCAGGTTTGGGTGGTTCGGGCTCTGGTTCAGGCGGTGGCGGGGCCGCGTCGCGTGGCGCTGTGTCCCAGATTTCCGCTTCGACGGTCGTGGGCGTCAGGCTCTGCCACGACACACCTATCCACAGAAAAGCGAGCAGTGCCAAATGTACCAACAGCGATAGCATCACGGAGCGCCATTGATGGGGCTCTGCCGGAACGGTGTAAGGAACGACCTGCTGGCTCAATGCAAATTCACCGTGCTGAAAGTCCGACGCGCGCGATACCGGTCTCTTTGGCTTGCGCAATGGTCTGTACCACTTCGTCGTACTTGATGTTCTTGTCGGCAGAAATCATCAGCGGCAGATCCGGACGCTTTGCGTGAATGGCGACCAGACGTCTCATCAGGTCTCTTCGCTCAGGTGCCTTTTCGAGCGATTGACCATGGATGCCGATGCTGGCCGAACCATCTGCCTTGAGTTCAATTTCGATGTAATCCGATGGTGGCTGGCTGGAGCGCCCGGCTTTGGGCAGGTCGATCGTGCTGGGCGTGGTGAGTGGTGCTACGACCATGAAGATGATCAGTAGCACCAGCATCACATCGATGTAGGGCACGACATTGATTTCGGATTTAAATTTCCGCGTGCGACTGCCGCGCATACTCGAGGTGGTCATCAGTGAGCCTGACGGGCAAGTGTGTTTGAGAACTCTTCGATGAAACTTTCGAAGCGAATTGACAGGCGATCGATGTCATGCGAGTAGCGGTTGTACGCAACGACTGCCGGGATCGCCGCAAACAGACCAATGGCGGTCGCAATAAGCGCCTCGGCAATACCCGGTGCCACCGCAGCCAGTGTTGTCTGCTGCAAGTTGCTCAGATTCCGGAAGGAATTCATGATGCCCCATACCGTGCCGAACAAGCCCACGTAAGGGGAGACGGAACCAACGGAAGCCAGGAAGGAAAGATGTGTCTCCAGCCCATCCATTTCGCGCTGATAGGCGGCGCGCATGGCGCGACGGGCACTGTCCAAAGCGGCGGCCGGATCACTTTCCTTGCCGCCTTTGGGTGTGTGTGGTTTGCGAAACTCCTTCATGCCTGCCTCGAAAATGCGCTCCAGCGCGCCGCTTTTGCCACTTTCTCTGCGACGCATTGAGGTCACTTCGGCGTAGACTGCATTCAAATCCACGTTCAGAAACGCTTTTTCGAATTCATCAGTTTGTGACTGCGCCCTGCGGATTGCAGCCAGCTTGCGGAAAATATACGTCCAGCTCATTGCTGAGACGATCACCAGCAATGCCATCACGGCCTGAACCGGTGCTGATGCACCAGAGATCAAGGTGAAGAATGAGAGGTCTTGGGTGGTTGTCATGGCAGTTCTTCGATTGAAAAAAGTAGGTGCCGTTCATTGCTTCAGATTCCGGCTGCTAGCATGGACGCATTCGCATTGCTGATTTTTTTGAACACTGCAACAGGAATCTCGGCGGGCCGCAGCGAGTTGGTGTCCACGCATCCGACTCGGATGCTGCCGGTACAGAGCCGTACCGGATCCAGGTCGTTCATGCGCCACGCTTCCTGCGTGAATAGCACCGAGGCACGGCCCAGCTTCTGTATCCGCACGCTGATCTCCAGACGGTCGTCAAGTCTCGCTGGCGCATGGTAATCGATGGACGCGCTTTTTACTACAAACATACAACTTGTTTCACTTGAAAGCTGCTGCTGGCCCACACCGGCAGCCCGCAGCCATTCGGTACGCGCCCGTTCGAAAAATTTGAGGTAATTCGCATAGAACACGATACCGCCCGCATCGGTATCTTCGTAATACACCCGCAGTGGCCAGCGAAATGCGCTGCCCATGGCTCAGCCGGTACGCTTGATCGTGAATGGTGAAAAGCCCTGACAGGTCGGCATCATCTCGATGCCATTGATGTTCACATGGGGGGGCAGATTGGCCACCCACCATGCCGCTTCAGCCACATCTTCCGGTGTGAGCGCCATGGCGCCCTGATAGACCTTGGCGGCGGCTGCGTCATCGCCCTTGAAGCGTACATTGGAAAACTCGGTGCCGCCGGACATGCCGGGCGCAATATTGGTGGCGCGCACGCCGGTACCCACCAGATCGGCGCGCAGATTCAGCGTAAATTGATCCACAAAGGCTTTGGTCGCGCCATAGACGTTACCGCCGGGGTAAGGATAGGCTCCGGCGACCGAGCCAAGGTTGATTACCAAACCAGCGCCGCGCGCGACCATCCGTGGCAGCAGCGCACGGGTGATGGTGACCAGGCCGGTGCAGTTGGTGGCGATCATGGTGTCCCAGTCGCTCAGGTGCGCCTCATGCGCTGGCTCCAAACCGAGCGCCAGCCCGGCGTTATTGATCAGCACGTCGATGTCCTGCCAGTCAGCAGGCAGGGACGCTAGCGCCGCATCAATGGAGGATTTGCTGCTGACATCCAGTCCGACCGGCAGAAGGTTCTTGCCCAATTCCTTTGCCAGTGCGTCGAGGCGCTCGGTACGGCGTGCGGCGGCGATGACTCTGTGTCCGGTTTGGACAAATTTGCGTGCCATGGCGGCACCAAAACCAGCACTGGCGCCGGTAATCATTACGATCATGAGAGGGCTCCGAAGTAGAGAGGTTGCCGGAGATAGGCGGCTCGGTCGAATTTTAGCTGAAATAGGCGCCTGTTCCGGGCGCGTCCTTGATGAAACACGGTCGGTCTAATAGAATCTGGGGCTATTTGTTCGGCAAAACCGGTCAGAGCAAGGCCGGTCGGCTTGGCAGGTGAACTGGATGCCTTGCGCGTCGGTTCTCAGACCCTGCGACTGCGGGTATTTCCTGCCTGCGCACCTCATGTACCAGCAGCAACCCATTCCCCACCTTTTGGAGTGTTTCATGTTTTCGAGAGACCATACGATTGCCCGCATTGACCCTGACTTGTGGTCGGCGATCCAGAAAGAAAATCAGCGCCAGCAGGACCACATCGAGTTGATCGCCTCCGAAAACTATGCCTCGCCGGCCGTCATGGAAGCGCAGGGATCGCAATTGACCAACAAATACGCGGAAGGCTATCCCGGCAAGCGCTACTACGGTGGCTGTGAATTCGTCGACATCGCCGAGAGCCTCGCCATTGAACGCCTCAAGCAGCTTTACGGCGCAAATTTTGCCAATGTGCAGGCCAACTCGGGATCGCAGGCCAATCAGGCCGTATTCCTCGCCTTGCTCAATCCCGGCGACACCATCATGGGCATGTCACTCGCCGAAGGCGGTCACCTCACGCACGGCATGCATCTGAACATGAGCGGCAAGTGGTTCAACGTTGTCAGCTATGGCTTGAATGACAAGGAAGAGATCGATTACGAGGCCATGGAGCGCACCGCCCATGAGCACAAGCCCAAGCTGATCATTGCGGGTGCATCGGCGTATGCACTGAAAATTGACTGGGC
>JAIXXZ010000038.1 GCA_027490465.1 Oxalobacteraceae bacterium | reverse complement strand
GGGTTCGGCACCATCAAAGTTATTGGCAAGGGAGTTGACGCCGCCAGCGATGCTGGCAAGCTAGCGGGAAAAACACCAACACATCCGGAATTCATCGAACATGTGATTGGTGGTGACTTCAACGCCAGATCAAGAAAGGTAACCGGCGGGCACACTTTGCTCAATGGCGATGTCAGAATTGTGGAGGTGGTTTCGCCGCCGGATGTGAATGGGGTGTATGTGGCGACTGTTGAAATAAGACAGCCAAACGGCACATGGGTAGTAAAAGAAGATAGGAATAGGAAAAATACAATGTTTCCGCAGGACTGGAGTCGGGAAAAAATTATTGATGAGATTGATTCAGCATGGAGGAATCAGAAAGCACACCCCAATTCCAAAAAATGGGAGGGCGTCAGCAAAAGCGGGGTTAGCATCGAAGGATATAAAGAGCCCAAAATAACTGCCTTCCCCGTTTATAAGAATGGAAAATGAATATGAAACTAAGATTTTCTTATTGGGATATGTCGCAGTATGTCGAAAGTAATGGATCTACCCAAAGAAAAATTCGACGTGCTTTTGAGATGATCGACACACCTAATCAAGTCAGAAATTCTTATAGTCAGTATTTACTGTCTTCGTTGGACTCTGATTTCTATGAAAACTATTTTAATGATTTAGATACTTTAATAAAAAAAATTGAACTCATAGAATGTAGAGACATAGATAGTTATGTTTTTGATTCTGGAGGATTCACACACTACATTAGTAGAAAATCAGTTGTTTTTGAACACGCAATCTTCGGCGTTTGCCCTCACTGGCCTCTCTGGTCCTGCCCGCTTTCGCACTACAAAATAGCGGTGGAAGCCGCTCGAGATTTCTTCGCGATGCCAGAGTCGCTTGATACTGAGTTGATTGTCGAACTACCCGAATCCGACATGGCACAAATTGCTCTCTTCCCTCCAATAATGATCGAAAGAGAAGAATCTCTCGACCTTAAGCATGATTAACTGATTTCTCAGATGTAAGAAAGCAACGTACTTCACCCATAAATTTACAGGGGCGATTTACCGAGAGCGCAAAAGCCAGTCTCAAGTAGTTCAGAAATCCAGATAAGCTGATTTACCTTCTGTAACGGCTCACGCCAGAGCAAACCGAAGAACTCGCCACTAGACACGAGAAAGGCGATGGCAAAACGGTGGGATGCATGTTGGGCGAACAGTTTGCCAACCCACCCATCGGCCGCGGCGGACTCGGAACGATCAAAGTCGTTGCAAAGGGGCTGACGATATCTATCCAGAAGCTGACGACAAGGCCGCGGGATTCGCTCTTCGAAAATAGTTTGCCAAGCCCACCCCATTAAAAAAGTACATGAATTTCCCTCCTTCCCCCAAGCGAGACAAGCATGGAAATACATGACTCACATCGACCTCAATCACTCATCACAATGCGCAATTCATCACCGTTTGAGCCAACAATCATGCTGTATATCAATCATGCTTTTGAGCAGCGTACAAATTTAGCGACATCCATCGAATTTGAATAAACGAAGTGCAAAGCATCTTTGATATCAACCAAGATCAACGCTTGCAATCCTCATCGAATGCAAGACAATCCCTAGCGCTGTCTTTCATCGTGATGCATGAATTTTGAATCATCATCCGATAGCTGACAGCAATACCGTGAAGTGACGATGATGCATGTTTGGTTTTTACCTGCATTCCTTGTCATCCATTTTCTTCAACACCATACTGACCTGTGATGTTCTATGAGCGCTGATGAGGACACAATGAAGGGCGACGAACAACCTCCTCAAAAACGAAAATTGAAGGCGCGTGATCAGGTCAGAAATCCAAAGCGGATCTGGAATGATGGCTCGGTGACGCCTTTTTATGAACCGACGCGCGACATCATGAAATGGATTTCGCAAAAGATAGGGCCTGAAAAGACGCGCTATCCAGTGGCGACACGCTGGACATTTCAGGGCGAGGATTTGGAGAATCGTCACTGCCCGGCCCCGATTCCTGACAGATCGGGGCTGGTGTATGTCACAACGGGCGGGCGGTACTGGATCGTGCTCAAACCCGATGGCACATTGAGATTCAGGATTCCGGTGCCGCAAGTGACTCGTCGATCAGTACCTTCGAACGGCTATCTGGGAGAACCAAAACGAAGCCTGAACGAAGACAACTACATCATGTACTGCGATGGCAGCGATGGAGATCGCGACGATTTTCGGTTTTTCTTTAATATGCGAAATGGCCGACTGGTGCAGGTTCATTTGAACGGTCGCACAAGCCCTTATGATGATTGTTAGGCGCGCGCTAAACAAAGCTGCGTTTTATGGCGAGTCCGCGAAGCGGTGCGACGCGGGGCCAAGCGAAATCAAGGACGTATAGCGATTACCTTTTCCGAAAAATTTTTCGGCTTTATTTCATCAGTGCCTGCTTGGAAGCCCTGTATCAGAGCTGTTTTGGGCAAGTACTACGTGACGATAGTCTGCGGCTCGCCTTGATGGCGCTCACGAATTTCTCCCAAACGGAACACCGTTTCGCCTGATTGCTTGAGCATCGCTGCAGTTTCATCAGCCTTGTCTTTTGCGACAATCACGGTCATGCCAATACCGCAATTGAAGACCCGGTGCATTTCAGCATCCTCGACACCACCGTGCTGCTGCAACCATGTAAACAAAGGTGGCATCTGCCAGGCATCACGATGTAGTACAGCAGTGAGATCGGGCTGCAATACGCGAGGGATGTTTTCAACCAGGCCGCCGCCGGTGATATGAACCAGGCCGTGAATATCGATTTTTTCCATCAGTGCCAGTAGAGGCTTTACATAGATGCGGGTTGGCGCAATCAGCACATCCGACAGCGGCCGACCATGAAAGTCTGCATTCAAATCAGGCCTGGCCACATCAAGAATTTTGCGAACGAGCGAGTAGCCATTCGAATGCGCGCCTGACGACGCCAGACCGAGCACGACATCACCGGGGCTGATTTTTTTACCGTCGATAATCCGGGATTTTTCCACTGCACCCACAGCAAAACCGGCAAGATCGTATTCGCCGTCGGGATACATGCTGGGCATCTCCGCAGTCTCACCACCTATCAATGCACAGCCAGCCTGCTCGCAACCTGCCGCGATACCTTTGATAACGTCGGTGGCGGTCGCAACATCCAAGCGCCCGCAGGCAAAGTAGTCAAGGAAAAACAGCGGTTCAGCACCCTGCACCAAAATGTCATTGACGCTCATGGCGACCAGATCGATACCGACTGTATCGTGCCGATTCAGATGGAAAGCGAGTTTGAGTTTGGTACCAACACCATCGGTCCCGGAAACGAGTACAGGTTCACGGTATTTTTTACTGACTTCAAATAACGCACCAAAACCACCGATACCAGCAAGGACACCATCCCGCATCGTGCGCTTGGCAAATGGTTTGATCGCTTCGATCAATGCATCGCCGGCATCGATATCAACGCCTGCATCACGATAAGAGAGAGAAACCGGGGGCTTTGTGGACATGGTCACGAACGGTGGATGATTGGGAAATCAGGCAAAGGAAACGGTAAAATGGCGCACCTGCTACGGTGCCAGACTGCCGGAGCCCCGCAATTTTACCAAATCGCCCTCCCCGACCCCGCGAGACATGCCCATTGTGACCACGCCCGAACAAAGACAGACGCTGCTGTGGCTGGCAGTCGGCATTATTCTGGCGGTCATGCTGGTGCTGCTCGGGCCTATCCTGACGCCCTTTGTCGCTGCGGGAATTATTGGATACATACTCAATCCCGGCGTGGATACGCTGACGGCACGCGGCGTGCCGCGCACAGTGGCAGCGCTGATCGCCATCGCGACGGTAGGACTGCTGATCGCGGCTATCGTCCTCATCGTCCTGCCCGTGCTGGGTGAAGAACTACCGGTCCTGAGACAAAGACTGCCCATACTGCTTGATCGGATTGATGGCAGTGTCGGCGCCTGGCTGCGTCAACTGGGCATGGGTGGCAGACTTGATCTGGCCGGCATTCGTGAAATCATTACCGACAAACTTGCTGCAGACAATGGGTTCAGCACCGCCCTGCTGACCTGGCTGCGCGTGGGCGGCACTGCCGTCATCGGATGGTTTGCAACCTTCTTCCTGATACCCATCGTTCTGTTTTATGTATTGCTGGACTGGCATCGGCTGTTCGCACGCATCGGCGAAACCGTACCGCGCCGGTGGATTGCGCAGGTGACTGATATGGCACAGGAAGTCGATAGCCTGCTTGCGCAATATCTCCGCGGACAATTGCTGGTCATGCTGCTGCTGGCGTCTTATTACTCGATTGGCCTTGCCGTGGCCGGTTTCGATGTTGCGCTTCCGGTCGGGCTGCTTACTGGCCTGCTGGTATTCATTCCCTACATTGGCTTTGGTGTTGGTCTGCTGCTGGCAATCGTTGCAGCGGTTTTACAGTTTGATACTGCCCATGGACTCATCGCCGTGGCTATCGTGTACGGGCTGGGACAGTGCATCGAAAGTTTTTATCTGACACCACGACTGGTGGGTGAGCGTATCGGCCTGCATCCGCTTGCCGTGATTTTTGCACTGCTCGCGTTTGGTCAGTTGTTCGGCTTTGTCGGTGTGCTGCTGGCGCTTCCTGCTTCGGCGATTCTGCTGGTGGTGTTTGGTCGTTTACGCCAACACTACCTTGACAGCAGTTTTTACAATCAGTCATGAGACAGCTGCTGCTTGACTGGGGTGCATCTGGGCCACCCACGCTGGACAGCTTCGTCATTGGACGAAATCAGGAGCTGGCCGCCATGCTTCGCCGCATACACAGCAGAAAAGCGGTTTCACCGGATCAGCACTTCATCACCCTCTGGGGCGAAGCTGGTGCGGGCAAGACGCATTTGCTGTATGCGCTGGGTGCGGGTGGGCAGGCGCTTTATCTGAGCGCTGATCAGCCTCCAGGGAATTATTCGTGGTCGTCCGAGATCGCGCTCTACCTGCTTGATGATTGCGATCATCTTGATGCTGACCAGCAGATTGCAGCCTTCGCACTTTATAACCAGGTACGAGAATCGGGCGGGATGCTGGTAGCCGCTACTGGCAAACCACCCGCACAACTCACCCTGCGCGAAGATTTGCGCACCCGACTAGCCTGGGGCCTGGTCTATCAAGTCCATGGTCTGTCAGATGACGAGAAAATCGACGCACTGTCGAAATCGGCGGATGCGCGTGGTCTGGTACTGTCGCCGGGCGTGTTACCCTACCTCCTGACGCACTTTCGCAGAGACATGCAATCATTGTCGGCGATTCTTGATGCGCTGGACCGCTACTCGCTGGAGACTCAGCGCCCCATTACGATGCCGCTGTTGCGAGAGCTTCTGCAACTCGCCGATGCGCAACCTACCTCATGAACCTCACGCTTTTCGATCTCGACAATACGCTGCTGCCCCTGGATTCTGATTATGAATGGGGTCAATTCCTGGTTCGCACCGGTGCGGTGGATCAAGCCACGTTCACTGCACGCAATGCGGTCTTTTACGAGCAGTATCAGCAAGGCACGCTGAATCCGGTGGAGTATCTTGAGTTCGCGTTTGGTACGCTCGCACGCTTTTCGCGCCCACAACTCGATTCCTGGCATGCTCAGTTCATGACCGAGGTCATCGCACCTGCGATCCGGCCTGAGGCACTGGCACTGATTGACAGGCATCAGCAGGCGGGTGACCTGATCGCCATTGTCACAGCGACCAACCGGTTTGTTACCGGCCCCATCGCCGAGGCCTTTGGTGTTACCCATCTGATTGCAGCAGAACCTGAATTGGATGGCAATGGACAAATTACGGGCCGTCACACTGGAACACCGCCTTTTGCAGAGGGCAAGGTCATCAACCTGCATCAGTGGCTCTCAACGATGAATCTGTCGCTGTCCGGTTTCGAGCGCAGCACGTTCTACAGCGATTCGCAGAACGATATTCCGCTGCTCTCGGCAGTAAGTCATCCCGTTGCCACCAATCCTAATGCCAAGCTGATGTCTCACGCAGAAGCACATGGCTGGCCGATACTGCACCTGTTTAATGATTAGAAAATTCATACGCCGCCTTCTCGGCAATGGCTCAAACGCTGGCGAGGCCCATGCTCCACTGGTTTTCGGGCCCGATGAGCACGGTATTGACCCTGATGATGTGTCATCCAACGCAGTGCGTGTCACGGAGACCTTGCAGCGCGCGGGATTCAAGGCATTCATTGTCGGTGGCGCTGTGCGCGATCTGGTACTCGGATTCAGACCCAAAGATTTTGATGTCGCCACCAATGCCACGCCAGAACAGATCAAGCGCCTGTTTCGCCGCGCTTTCATCATCGGTCGCCGGTTTCAGATCGTGCATGTGATGTTTGGTCAGGACCTGATCGAAGTCACGACCTTTCGCGGCAGTTCATCCGATGGCGCGCCCAAAGACGAGCATGGCCGGGTTTTGCGCGATAACACCTTCGGCGAGCAGCATGAAGATGCCGAGCGGCGTGATTTCACGATCAATGCGATGTATTACGATCCCGAGCAGCAGATGGTGCTCGATTATCACGGTGGCATGAAAGATATTCGCAGCCGCTCGCTGCGCATGATCGGTGACCCTGAGGCACGCTACCGTGAAGATCCGGTACGTCTTTTGCGCGTGGTGCGCTTTGCTGCGAAACTCAATTTCAAGATTGCGCCGACCACACGCACGCCTATTTCCGTGATGGCACCACTGATCAACAATGTGCCTGCAGCGCGTGTCTTTGATGAAATGCTCAAGCTGCTGATGAGCGGCCATGCCATGGCCTGCCTGCAGCAGCTGCGACAAGAAGGCTTGCATCATGGACTCTTGCCTTTGCTGGATGTGGTGCTTGAGCAGCCCATGGGCGAAAAATTCGTCACACTGGCGCTGGCCAATACGGATGAGCGCGTGCGACAAGGCAAACCGGTCTCGCCCGGTTTTCTGTTCGCTTCGCTTCTGTGGCATCAGGTGCTGGAAAAATGGGAAGCCTATCGCGCAGCGGGCGAGTATCCGATTCCCGCGCTGCATCTGGCTGCTGATGATGTGCTCGATAGCCAGACCGAAAAACTCGCACTGCAACGACGGATCGCAACCGACATGCGTGATATCTGGGCGATGCAACCTCGCTTTGAACGTCGTACCGGTAAAACACCCCACAAACTCCTGGAGCACACGCGCCTGCGTGCAGGCTACGATTTTCTGCTGCTGCGCTGCGCATCGGGCGAGATTGATGCAGAACTCGGGGACTGGTGGACCGAGTTTATCCAGGCCGACAGCGCTGATCGTGAATCGCTGCTCAACCGCAAAACGCCAGAGACCGATAGCGCTGCGCCCAAGCGGCGCCGACGCCGCGGTGGACGCGGCCGCAGCAAGAGCCCGGAGGATATCAAGTGACCGCCATGGTTTCGGCTTATGTCGGTATTGGGGCCAATCTTGGCAACCCAGAGCAGACGGTGCGTCGCGCCATAGTGGCGTTGCAGGAACTGACCCATACGCGCTTCTCGGCCAGCTCCTCCCTGTTTGCCAGTGCGCCGATTGACGCCACCGGATCCGATTTCGTTAACGCAGTCGCGCGTATCGATACGAGTCTTGCGGCCGAAACCTTGTTGTCGGAGCTTCAGAAAATCGAGCTGGCATTTGGACGCGAGCGGCCATTTCGGAATGCGCCCCGCACTCTGGATCTGGATTTATTGCTTTACGGGCAGGCCCGGATACAGAGCCGCGATTTGGAAGTACCGCATCCGCGCATGACCGACCGCGCCTTTGTACTCAGGCCTCTGCTTGAGCTGGATGCAGCCATCCATATTCCTGGCAAGGGTCAGGCACAGGATTTTCTGGCAAGCGTTCAGGATCAGCGCATAAAAGTCCTGAAGCACGCCGCAGCTCCGGTGCTGCCCTGTAACTAAGAGGGCCTGAATTAGTCGTGTGCCTGGACTGCACAAGCCCCACGCAGCAGGCATCCCCTTATCTCAATCGCGTATCATCTCTCGCATGAGCCTGGAAAAATATCGTTATATCGTTGTGGAGGGTCCGATCGGCGTGGGCAAAACCAGCCTTGCCCGGCGAATCGCAGCCGAAACCAATGCGCAGCCCGTGCTGGAGCAACCACAGGAAAATCCATTTCTGGAACGTTTTTATCGGGATGCGGCGCGGTACGCATTACCGACGCAGATGTTTTTTCTGTTCCAGCGAATCAACCAGCTGCGCGATCTGACACAAACCGATATGTTCTCGGCACCTGTAGTTTCGGATTTTCTCATCGATAAAGACCCGCTCTTTGCGACACTCACGCTGGCCGATGATGAGCTCAATCTGTATCGGCAATTGTTCGATCATTTCAGTCAGTCCGCACCCAGACCAGATTTGGTGATCTACCTTCAGGCGGCACCGGCAACGCTCGCGGAACGCATTCGCCGCCGAGGTATCCCCAGCGAAGCGGGCATCTCCGAAAATTATCTTCAGCGTCTTTGCGAAAGTTATAGCCGCTTTTTTTATAACTACGAAACATCACCGCTGCTCATGGTGAATGCAGAGCACTTGAACCCCGTCGAAAGCAGCGATGATTTCGATCTGCTGCTGGAGCGAATTGCAGGCATGCGGGGCAAGCGAGAATTCTTTAACCGCGGAGAATAAGCATGACCGGTTATCCGAAATCAGCCAACGACAGTGCCCGGAAAAAAGTCACGATCAACACGCTCGCAGAGATGCGCACGCGCGCCGAAAAAATTGCCATGCTCACTTGTTATGACGCCAGCTTTGCTGCGGCCATGGACAATTCCGGCGTGGATGCCCTTCTGGTAGGCGACTCACTGGGTATGGTGATACAAGGTCATGACACCACCTTGCCTGTGACGATGACCGATATCGTCTACCACACTGCGTGCGTCGCGCGCGGCAACCGCGCTCCTTTCCTGGTCGCCGATATGCCCTTCGGATTTTATGCAATGCCTGAGACTGCGATGGACAATGCAGCAATGCTGATGCGGGCCGGAGCGGAGATGGTCAAAATGGAGGGCGGCAGCTGGCTGGCGCCTACAGTCAACATGCTGGTGGAACGCGGGATACCGGTATGTGCCCACCTCGGGCTGACACCGCAATCTGTTCATCAACTGGGGGGTTTCAAGGTCCAGGGAAAAACAGACGCGGCTGCCGAGAAGCTGCTAGCCGACGCTCTCACGCTGCAGGAGGCTGGCGCCTCATTGCTGGTACTGGAAGCGATACCGACTGCTCTGGCCGAACGTGTCACAACAGCATTGCTGATCCCAACCATAGGTATCGGTGCTGGTCCGGGTTGCTCGGGTCAGGTATTGGTCATGCAGGACATGCTGGGTATCTTCCCAGGGCATCGACCGAAGTTCGTCAAAAACTTCATGGAAGATCAGCCAGACATCGCAAAGGCCATCAGTGCGTATGTGCGGGCTGTCAAAGATGGCAGTTTCCCCGGTGCGGAGCACTGCTTCTGAAGCAAACACCTGCCTGACACCTCGCGCAGGACCGCACTTTCAGTACTGAGCTCGGAACTGTCGCGCACCCGCACTCATGTATGGCTGGCACCCGTTTGGTAGCGAGCCAAACTCGATTCCAGCTGGGGTGCGAGCGAATCCAGTTCGCTCACTGCCAGACCCAAGTCACGAACCAGCCCGTCTTCCAGACTGTAGACCCAGCTATGGACAGTCACTTGCTGTCCGCGATCCCATGCATCTTGCAAGATAGTCGTCTGGCAAACGTTGACAACCTGTTCAATAACATTCAGTTCACACAGCCGATCGCTGCGCTCTCGCGGCGTCATTCCCAACGGTAGAACATCCGTGTGCTTGTTGTGTACGTCTTGTACATGGCGAAGCCAGTTATCCGCCAATCCCACCCGGCGGCGCTCAAGAGCCGTCTTCACGCCAGAGCAACCGTAGTGACCACACACGATGATATGTTTGACCCGCAAAACATCAATCGCAAATTGCAAAACAGACAGACTATTCAAATCAGAGTGAACCACCACGTTGGCGACATTACGGTGAACGAATAGCTCGCCGGGCTCGAGACCAACGATGGTGTTTGCCGGGACGCGGCTATCCGAACAACCAATCCATAAAAATTCGGGTGATTGCTGTGACAGCAGCTTCCGAAAATATTCAGGATCACGAGCAATCATGGAATCAGCCCATTGCCGATTATTTGCAAAAAGCTGCTCGAGAACTGAAACTGACTCGTCTTTTTTCATTGAATGATCACAGAAGATGTATTACCCAGATTTTACCGCAGACTTTGCCCTGAAAAATCTCATGGCCTGATTAGCCACACAAGAACATACAGTCTGACTTTTCATTTCATATCGACAATCAATCAAAAAGCCACTCAAAGCTGGCAAAAAATCTCGAACACTATTAGCAGTTTCAGGGGATCTGCTAATTCATTTTTGTTGTAAAAGCATTTTTTTTACACTGAATCACGCCACAACAACTGAGCAAAAACAAGTTGCAGTGACGTTCAATCAGCGCCGCATCAAGACATAAAAATGGTTTTCGATATAGCTATAAATGATGGAAGTTTACCGCAGCATGTTACACAAGAACTGGTCTTTCCTATGTGTCAAGAAAAAAACATAAAGGTAAAACTGTTTTTTAAAAAGTATCAAATTATCAAAAAACGTGATGCTGCACGAATACCGATGAGCTATCGATATTTAGAAACAGCATTCATTCATTGATTCCATCAAAGGAGCATCAGCATGATGACTTTAGAACGCGAAAATATGTCTGTTATTCAGGGAACTGGCAATGTCTCCATACCAAAGAGGCAGTATCACCAAATTGACCTCGAGTACCACAGCGCGAGCAATGCTTTATGGACTTATATGAAACCTCTGGGCGTACCCTGTTTCAACCTGGGCATGGTGGAAGAATTGCACCATACTTTTACTGACGTACAGCGGCATGACGGTCAGTTTTTCCATGAAAACGCCTGGTCTCCCGTAGACTACTTTGTGATCGCATCACGCCACCCTTCTACTTTTAATCTTGGTGGCGATCTTGCCCTGTTTATCAGGCTGATCAAAGCGAGAGACCGACATGCCTTGATGAATTATGCAAAACTCTGCGTTGATGGGATATATACCCGACTCTGCAACTATAACGCCTCTGCGATGACGATATCGCTCGTACAAGGTGATGCCTTAGGTGGCGGATTTGAATTTGCATTGTCCAGCAACATCATCGTTGCCGAGCGAGGCGTCAGAATGGGCTTCCCGGAAATCATGTTCAATCTTTTTCCAGGGATGGGCGCGTATAGCCTCCTCAGCCGGCGGATTGGCATGCGGGCAGCGGAAAAGATGATGATCAGCGGAAATACTTATCTCGCCGAAGATTTAGAAAAACTAGGCGTCGTTGACTTAGTCGTCCCTCCGGGCGAAGGCAATAAAGCTGTTTTCGAAATGATCCAAAAACAAAGTAAAAGACTCAACGGGCTACGCGCCATCTACGAATGCCGGCGGCATACCAACCCAATCTCGTATAAAGAACTTCTGGACATCACCTCAATCTGGGTTGATTCAGCACTAAAGCTGACAGACAAAGATTTACATATGATGAATCGTCTTGTTCACTCGCAACGCCGGCAGCAGGACCAGCGAGCCCAAACGGAAGCAAGCAGCTTTTATCTCGCGGCAGCGTGATGTAAAGGTCTATTCATAATGCCGTGAACCAAGAACCTGTCGCATCAGGTCGCCTGCGTGATTGACAGCCCTTGCAGGGTGCGCACTGGATTGTAGGTCAGTGCTGTTACGCAGGCGGACTGTATGCAGTCCGGATTCCCCGCTAAGTCCTCACCATCGACTTGGGGCGATGCTGGCTCATCATAAAACGCGGCTTTATTCAGCATCTTACTAAAAAATTCCTGAATCAGACATGTATGGCAATCTGATTCAGGAAGACAAACGAACCCCAAGAAAGCGCTGAATAAGTAAATCCAAAAACTTTTGTGGCGAGCTCAATGGCACCAAGCCCTTGATTTTTCTAGTCGACACGTCGCACAGCTGCGCTGGCCGCCATAAAACGTGAATCTATTCAGCGCCCTCTAATAAGATGACTGAAATCCTGACTTTTCCTATTTTTCGCTCGTAAATATTTGATAGAAAAGATAAAAATTCATTTTTACGCTATTCGTTAAATCCGAAAAAACATCGGGCGAATCTATCGACTGAAACAGATTCCGCAATTTCGTCATGTGCTCCATATCTGCCGAGGCATGCGATTGCAGAAAAACAAAACCGTCCGACAGCTTTCTACCGAAAGTATTCGAAATAGCATCGGCAGCTTTGCCTGCGTAGACAGAGGACATGATCTCCAATACATAGATCATACCGAGAACACTACAAGGATTACCCAGCAATGCCGAATAATAATTGAATGAAATCATTGCCTGGATTGACCAACGCGGCGTTTTTTCAATCACTTGTTCGGCTGCATAGCCGAAACTGGCAATATCTTGAAGTACGATTTTTTCGTGACCTTTTTCTTCATGAATGTGATCGTAGAGGTAAAGCCTAACCGCATCGTATCTTTGCGCACAGCGCCCGGCAGCAGCGGCCATGATCGGACAAAAATGCAAAACAATAGGATAAATATCGGTCATGAAACTGACATAGTGCTTTTCCGATACATCCCCGGACAGCAATTTTCGTATCGTGGGTGTGCTTTCTATCTCACGGCAGTTTATATCAGTCAACTCAATAAGTTGATTTGCAAATGACATACATTTTCTCCCAAAATATAGAACCCGTGATTAGTCACGCTCAGTAATAATTTGTCGTCTTAGTTGTCGATATTTTTCGAGCTCTTCGCAAAGCTCAATGAACACTGTTTTCATTTCCTGTGATATTTCAGACGAATACTCCTCCATTTCAAAAGTATTTAATTTTTCAATACGCTTGCACATCATTTTCAGAGAAACTGCGCCGATGCTGAGTGCCGAGCCCTTCAGTGTATGAAGTATTTCTTTTACTTCATCAACTTTGACTTCGCTTAAAGCGGCCTCGAGGGAACACAATAATTTTCTGTTTTCAGAAATAAATTCGAGGATCAAGTCATTAAGGAATTTCGGATCTTTACTGACACTTTCCAGATCGGTCAGATTCTGTAGGTCAAGTACCGCCTCCGTTGGCCGCAATAATTTCAACCTGTTTTTTGGCTTGGGCAGGAGAGCACGATTTTCCGGCGGCCCTGACACCTTGAAGTCCGTCACAAGCTGCTGAAGAGTTTGCAGGAATGAATTGACTTGAATAGGTTTGGGAAGAAACTCATCAGCACCCGCCTCAATACTTTCATCACGAGCCTCTGTGGTTACATTGGCAGAAAACATGATGATAGGAGCACGTGCCATGTTGCCGCGCATAAGTCTGTACACGCGGGCGACGTCCATACCTGTCATGCCGGGCATATTCATATCCAGGATAATCGCGTCAAATTCTTTTTTTTCTATTTTGTCGAGGGCATCTTCACCATCCTTAGCCAAAGTGCAGTGATGACCGGCCCGCTCGAGTATTTTTTGAATAACTTTACGATTTGTTGGGTTATCTTCTGCAACCAGAACCCTGTATGCGCAGTCATCAAATTTGATATTGATGCTAGTCGTTGACAATGACACATCGGATTCTGCAGAGAACGTTATAAATTTTTTTGAAGTATCGCTCGATGAAATGATTAAATGCGCATGCAAAATATTGTTTAAATGATCTGCATTGAAAGGTAAATGCAGTACGACTGAGAATCCAGCCTGCTCAGCCAGTTCTTCCACCAGCCTTTCCTGTGAACCCGACTTGGAGATCAGCGCCAATGTGACAGGCAGGTCGTTGGTAACTTCGCGAATAGAAAGCACTCTTTTCCGGAGTATGGTTTCGTACTCATCGAAAGCCAATTCTGGACAAAGCGACGCTTGGATAAAGATCAGGCGAATCGGCTTGCCAATTAATATGGATTGCTCAATGATGTCCGTTGCCTCATCAAAGTCGGAGGCGAGAATGGGTGGGTTGTTGATGCAATTGGTTAAATGGTGCAGCAAGTCATCCGTATTTTTTTCCGTACTGATGATGATGCTTCTCGCCTGAATTGCAGCGAGCGAATTTTTTTCCAGACCTTCAACGTTGGCCAGTCCGAAATCAAGCTCGAACCAGAAATCGCTGCCTTGACCTTGAACGCTTTGAAAGCCGATCTCCCCGCCCATGAGCTCCACCAGCTGCTTGCTGATGGTGGTGCCCAGACCGGTTCCGCCGTAGCGCCTTGCAATCGTTTCTTCGGCTTGCGTAAAGCTGTCGAATATCCGGCTCTGCGCTTCGAGTGGAATACCTATCCCTGTATCTTTGACAGAGAAGCGCAGGCGGAGTGAGTTTGAGGTTTTGAACAAAAGTCGTACACCCAAGCTTATTCGCCCCTGCTCGGTAAACTTGACTGAGTTTCCAAGTAAATTCACCAAAATTTGGCGCAGGTGGTGGGGATCGCCCTTGACAAGATAGGGCACATCGCAAGCGGTGCTGTTCATTAGCTCGATCGCCAGCGGATCGATTCGATAGCGAAAAATATCGAGAATGCTTTGTACGAGTTGGTAAAGATCGAATGTCGTTTGGTTTATCGACATTTTTCCTGCTTCTATTTTCGAAAAATCCAGAACATCTTCAATCTGGGACAACATGACCTGGGAGGTCGTGGTCATGCAATCCAGCATTTCTTTTTGCTCTCGGTCGATCTTGGTGCTTTTCATTAAGTCCACCATGCCAATGATGGCATTCAGTGGCGTTCTTAGTTCATGACTGACAGCGCAAATAAATTGACGTTTGGCGTTATTGGCGACCTCAGCATGCTCCAGTACCTTGTAGAGTCTACCAACCAGCGTACTGCAGTAGGTGGATATCATCAGGGTGCCAACCCACAGACCTACTGAGAGACCTGGCTCGCTGATCCAGTAGGGCACCGAAACGATAACCCAGCCAAATCCTATGAGTGAGAGCGTCAATGCAATGAAGAGATATTTTTTTCCAAACCGAAAGCCGTAACCGATGATGATCCACTGATATAGAAAATAAAGTGGCGCAGCATGAATCCCGCCAATCAGGAATACATAAGACAGGGCACCGACATCCAGCACAATGGAAGCGATGCGTCGCGCGGGAACATCACCACGCCAAAATACAATGCAGACACTGATACTGAGTGCGGCACCCAGAAAAAGTGTAGTAACAGTCAATACATCGGGATGAAATTCATTACTTGAATATGGACTCGATCCATCGATATAGGCAAAGTAGGAAAGTAAGGCTACGCCGACAACTATTCTCACCACGGATTGCTCAAGTTCGCTGCCGCGACGTCCTTCTGCGTAGTGATACAAGGGCTGTGGCATGGATTTTGGTTCGACCGGTGGTGGTTGGCTGATTCGCAGCGAGCGCAGCAATTTTTGCCAGCAAGGCAATTGGTGACAGCTGCGGGATGAAAAAATTTTACTTCTTCGATTAGCTTGTGGATTGTCTTAACGAAAATTCACAAGTTGTTATGAAATCAGTGCAAATCGAGGACAAAAAAAAGCCACTGACTTTTTGTCAGTGGCTTTCATCGTGAATTTGGATTTTGTATTTTGGATTTTTAAATTATCGTATTGAAGTTACTCAACGACTACTCAAAAAAATCCTTCACCTTATCCATCCATGATTTGCTTTGCGGGCTATGCTTTGCGCCACCCGCATCGGTCAGCGCCTCAAATTCTCGCAGGAGATCTTTTTGTTTCTCAGTTAATTTCACCGGGGTTTCAATCAGTACATGACAGAACAGGTCACCAGGAAATCCCGACCGCACGCCCTTGATGCCCTTGCCGCGCAAGCGGAAAGTTTTACCAGTTTGCGTGCCCTCGGGTACTGTGAATGAGACTTTGCCGGACAGTGTGGGTACTTCGATCTCGCCACCGATCGCAGCCTTCGCAAACGAGATGGGCATTTCGCAGTGCAGGTCATCACCATCACGCTGAAAAACAGCATGCGGCTTGATATGAATTTCGACGTACAAATCGCCCGGTGGCCCACCATTCATGCCGGGCTCGCCATTGCCGGTAGAGCGAATGCGCATGCCGTCATCTATACCGGAAGGTATTTTGACTTCAAGTGTCTTGTTGCGCTTGATACGACCTGAACCACTGCACGTATTGCAGGGATCGGGAATTACCTTGCCCGTGCCATGGCACTTGGGGCAGGTTTGCTGGATGCTGAAAAAACCCTGCTGCATGCGTACCTGACCATGACCGCCGCAGGTACCGCAGGTGGTCGGGGCAGTGCCGGGCTTGGCGCCCGATCCATGACAGGTATCGCATCCATCCCAGGAAGGCACACGGATCGTGGTGTCAAAACCGTTGGCAGCTTGCTCGAGGCTGATATCGAGGTTGTAGCGCAAATCTGCGCCACGGTAGACCTGAGCACCACCCCGTGAGCGACCCGCGCCGCCACCAAAGATGTCGCCGAAGATGTCACCGAAGGCATCCGAAAAACCACCCGCGCCAGCGAAACCGCCACCACCGCCACCGCCCATATTGGGATCAACACCGGCATGCCCAAAGCGGTCATAGGCTTCGCGCTTCTGAGCATCAGACAGCATTTCGTAAGCCTCTTTGGCTTCCTTGAATTTATCCTCGGCGCCTTTGCTGTCCGGATTGCGGTCTGGATGATATTTCATCGCCAGCTTGCGATACGCTTTCTTGATTTCTTCATCAGAAGCGTTTTTCGCTACACCGAGTATTTCGTAAAAGTCGCGTTTAGCCATCGTCGGTTGTCCTGAGCACTACGGCAGTTCTGACATGTATCCGCCAGAACCTCACAAGCAAAAAACCGGGCAGGCGGCTTTTACGCCACGCCAGCCCGGCAAAACCCGCGCAAGTCACCTTGCGCGGAACAGAGGGTTATTTGTCTTTGACTTCCTTGAAGTCGGCATCAACCACATCGTCTTCCGCTGGCTTGGCACCCGCACCTGCACTCGCGCTGGCTTGCGCGCCCTCAGGGGCTGCGGAGGCTTGCTGCGCTTGCATATCGGCGTACATTTTTTCGCCCAGCGATTGCGCGGCGGTTGAGAGGGCCGCCGACTTGGCATCAATGTCAGCTTTGTCGCTGCCTTTGAGCGCGGCTTCCAGATCCTTGATAGCGGCCTCGATCTTTTCCTTCTCGCCAGCGTCAAGCTTGTCGCCGTGCTCGGTCAGCGCCTTGCGGGTAGAGTGCACAAGCGAATCACCCTGATTGTGCGCTTCTGCCAGTTCTTTCAGACGCTGATCTTCAGCCGCATTGGCTTCTGCATCACGGACCATGCGCTGAATTTCTTCTTCGGTCAGACCCGAGTTGGCTTTGATGGTGATCTTGTTTTCCTTGCCAGACGCCTTGTCCTTCGCACCCACATGCAAAATACCGTTGGCATCGATATCGAAGGTGACTTCGATTTGCGGTGTGCCACGTGAAGAAGGTGGAATGCCTTCGAGGTTGAATTCACCCAGGCCTTTGTTGCCCGCGGCCATTTCGCGCTCGCCCTGAAATACCTTGATCGTCACGGCGGGCTGATTATCCTCAGCGGTAGAAAACACCTGGCTGAACTTGGTCGGGATGGTAGTGTTTTTCTTGATCATTTTGGTCATGACGCCGCCCAGGGTTTCGATACCCAGTGACAGCGGTGTCACGTCCAGCAGCAGCAAGTCTTTGCGGTCACCCGAAAGTACCGAGCCCTGAATCGCGGCGCCGACGGCCACGGCTTCATCGGGGTTGACGTCCTTGCGCGGATCTTTGCCGAAAAACTCTTTAACCTTCTCCTGCACTTTCGGCATACGCGTCATGCCGCCAACGAGAATGATGTCATCGATATCGGACACTTTCACGCCCGCATCCGAAATCGCGATGCGGCAAGGTTCGATGGTTTTTGCGATCAGTTCCTCGACCAGTGACTCCAGCTTGGCGCGGGTGATTTTCAGATTCAAGTGCATGGGAGCACCGTTGGCCATCGCGATGTAAGGCTCGTTGATCTCAGTCTGCTGAGACGAGGACAATTCAATCTTCGCGCGCTCGGCCGAGGCCTTGATACGTTGCAGCGCGATGGGGTCCTTGGCCAGATCCAGACCATTGATCTTCTTGAACTCTTCGATGATGTGATCGATCAGACGCTGATCGAAGTCTTCACCACCGAGGAAGGTATCGCCGTTGGTGGAGAGCACTTCAAACTGCATTTCACCATCGACATCAGCGATTTCGATAATGGAGACATCGAAGGTACCGCCACCGAGGTCATAGACTGCAATCTTGCGATCGCCCTTGCCGCTCTTGTCCAGACCAAACGCCAGTGCTGCTGCGGTCGGCTCGTTGATGATGCGCTTGACATCCAGACCCGCGATACGACCGGCATCTTTGGTGGCCTGACGTTGCGCGTCATTAAAATAAGCAGGTACCGTAATGACCGCCTCGGTGACTTCCTCACCGAGATAATCTTCGGCGGTCTTTTTCATCTTGCGCAGTACTTCGGCAGAAATCTGCGGCGGCGCGAGTTTTTTGTCACGCACCGCAATCCAGGCATCACCGTTGTCAGCCTTCATGATTTCGTAGGGCATGAGTCCAATGTCTTTCTGGACTTCTTTCTCGTCGTATTTCCGGCCAATGAGGCGTTTGACAGCAAACAGCGTGTTTCTGGGATTGGTCACCGCCTGACGTTTTGCCGGCGCGCCAACCAGAATTTCACCGTCTTCCTGGTAGGCGATGATCGACGGCGTGGTGCGGGCACCTTCCGAATTTTCGATGACCTTGGGCTGGCCGCCTTCCATGATGGCGACACAGGAATTGGTGGTTCCGAGGTCAATGCCAATGATCTTGCTCATGATGATGTCCCTTCAAAAACTGATTAGATAACTGAATGCCGATGAAATGCGGCGCTTTGTCGCAGTTTCAAGTCCGGTTACTGTGAAACGGTGACCAGCGCGGGGCGCAGCAGCCGGTCGGAAATCATGTAGCCCTTTTGCAGCACGCTGACGATGGTGTTCGCTTCCTGCTCTGCGGCGACCATGGAAATGGCCTGATGTTTCATGGGGTCGAGCTTTTCGCCCACCTGCGGGTTGACTTCAACCAGACGATTGCGCTCGAAAGCACTGGAGAGCTGCTTGAGCGTCATTTCCACACCCTCTTTAAGCGATTCAATGGAGGGGGTTTCTATTTTCAGCGCCATCTCCAAGCTGTCTCTCACTGGCAGCAAGGCTTCGGCAAAACTCTCCACCGCAAATTTGTGGGCTTTGGAAATATCTTCCTGCGCACGACGGCGGATGTTTTCCGCATCGGCCTTGGCACGCAGAAAAGCGTCCTGGGCCTCGGCCAGCTTGGTCTCAAGCTCGGCGAGCTGGCGGGCCAGAAGCGGGGTTTCCTCTGCGGCTGGCGCTGCTGCGTTATCCGCCGTAACAGGCTCGTTCACCGGCGCCGCCGGCTCCGATGCGCTTGGGTTTGTCGGTTCGTTGGAAGGGTTTTCGCCTTGACTCATAAAATCTCCTGCCATTTCAATAACTTGGATGCACTTTTCCGCCAAAACCGGCGAAATGAACATCTGATCTGAATAACAATTCGCTGGTTATGGGGATAGCACGCCGCTTTTCAAGACGGCGGCAGAAATGCCGGCAAAAAAAATCGGGGGCCTGTCGGCCCCCGGGCGTGGCGAGAGGAATCTCAGTTTTCGGCGCCCAATGTAAGTGCCCACTGCCTTCCTATCTCTGCATCCGCCTTACGAGCTTCCTGAACGGAAGGCAAACTCGCGGTAGGCCATCCGCCCAGATGCTGTTCGACTACGGCGGACATCGCTTCTATCCATTGCGGATTCTCGTTCAGGCAGGGGATGTAATGAAACGCGCTGCCGCCGGCTGCAAGAAAGTCGGCCCTGGCTTCCATGGATATTTCCTCCAGAGTTTCCAGGCAATCACTGGTGAAGCCTGGGCACATCACGTCGACCCGACCTACCCCCTCCTCGGCGAGCTTTTCCAGCGTAGGTGCGGTGTAGGGCTGCAACCACTCCGCCTTGCCGAAACGGGACTGAAAGGTGACGAGATAGTCGTCCTTGCCCAGGCCGAGTTTGCCGGCCACCAGGCGGGCGGTTTTGTAGCACTCGCAATGGTAGGGATCGCCAAGCAACAGCGTGCGCTTGGGTACGCCGTGAAAACTCATCACCAGTTTGTCGGGACGGCCATGCTGCTCCCATTGCGCACGCACGGTGGCGGCAAGTGCCTCGACGTAACCCTCGTGATCGTGATAATGCTTGATCAGCCTGAGCTCGGGGGTATTGCGCACGCGCGTGTAATGGGTGAAAACGGTATCGAAAATCGACGCCGTGGTGGTGCCCGAGTACTGCGGATAAGCAGGCAGGACCAGCAGACGGTCGCAGCCTTCCGCCTTGAGTTGGTCAAGTATGGCAGGCAAGCCCGGATTACCGTAACGCATCGCATACACAACACGTACATCATGACCGCGCGCGGTCAGGGATTGCTGCAGCAAAGCCGCCTGGCGCTCAGTGTGGATCTTGAGGGGCGAGCCTTCATCGGTCCAGATCGATGCGTATTTTTCGGCTGACTGGCGCGAGCGAAATGGCAGGATGATGCCGTTGAGGATGATCCACCAGATGAAGCGGGGGATTTCAACGATGCGCGGATCTGACAAAAACTCCTTCAGATAGACGCGCACCGCAGCCGGGGTGGGTGCGTCGGGGGTGCCAAGATTGGCCAGCACCACGGCCGTCTTGCTGACGGTACCGTGGCGATAGGAAGGTTCTGGGTTGAATCCCATTCGGGTCATGCCTTTCTGATTCTTGTTGATTCTTGCTAGGGAGACGCTGAATAAGTCCACGTTTTATGGCGAGCCAGCGTGGCTGTGCGACGCGGGACCAAGCAAAATCAAGGACTTATCACGATTAATCTAGCTGAAAAACTTTCCGGTTTTATTTAATCAGCGCTTCCCTGGTGCCAAGTAAGCGCTGCTCAGGATGCCAGCAGCTCGCGGGCATGTTTGCGCGTGGTAGCGGTGATTTCCAGGCCGCCAAGCATGCGCGCGATTTCCTCGACGCGGTCGCTGGCGGACAGTCTTTCGATGCGCGAAACGGTGCGACCATCGGACATCGTACCCTTACTGACTTGAAAATGCTGGGAGGCCTGGCTGGCGACCTGCGGCAGGTGGGTCACGCACAGCACCTGCCGGTCCTGACCCAGACGCTTGAGCAGCCTGCCGACAACCTCGGCAACACCACCGCCAATCCCGCTGTCGACCTCGTCAAAAATCAGGGTGGGCGTCGCGGTGGCGCTGGAGGCAATGACGGAAATGGCCAGGGCGATGCGGGCCAGCTCGCCGCCGGAGGCCACTTTGGCCAGCGGGCGCGGCGTGGTGCCGGCATGGCCGGCGACCAAAAACTCGATCTGCTCCTGACCATGCGCAGCCGGTTCGCAGGCTTGCAGGGCAATATCAAAACGACCACCCGACATCGACAGGTCCTGCATGGCCGCGGTCACGGCGCCGGCCAGTGATTTCGCCGCTTTCGTACGCGCCTTGGTCAGCTTGGTCGCAAGGGCCTGGTAGGCATCGGCCAGTTTTTGCTCCTGCGCGCGCATCGCATCGATGTCAGTAGCGTCCGACAGTTGCGCCAGACGCTCGGACAAACGCGCCTGGGTCTCGGGCAGATCCTCCGGCGCCACCTGAAATTTGCGCGCGGTGCCGTGGATGGCTTCAAGTCGCGCCTCAACGGTACGCAAGCGCTCAGGATCAAGCTCAATGCGCCCGAGATAATCATTCAGTGCATATACCGCTTCCTGCAGCTGTATGCGCGCCGGCTCCAGTGCGTCGAGTACAGGACGCAGCTTGTCATCAATATCAACCAGCTTGCCGAGCTTTTGCTCGATCGCGTTCACCTGCGACAGCACGGGCGAGGAATCGCTCTCGGAGAGCAGGGTCAGCGCCTGCTGCGCGCCATCGATCAGACTGGCGGCGTGCGAGAGGCGACTGTGCTCATTGCTGATATCAGTCCACTCACCGGGACGTACCGCGAGTTTTTCCAGCTCAGCCACCTGCCATTCGAGACGCTCGCGCTCGAGCAGCACCTGTTTTGCGTCACGCTCGAATTCCTCGCGCTGACGCACCACGGCGCGCCAGCTACGATACGCGGCAGCCACGGCGCGGGCCTCATCATGCAAGCCGGCATGTGCATCCAGCAGCAGCCGTTGCGCATCGGCTTTGAGCAGTGACTGATGCGCATGCTGACCATGAATATCGACCAGCATTTCGCCCAACTCGCGCAGCTGCGTCACCGTCGCAGTGATCCCATTGATAAAAGCCTTGGAGCGACCGCCATTGTCAATAACGCGCCGCATAAAAAGCACGCCCTCGTCACCGGTCAGTGCATTCTGATCCAGCCATGCCTCCAGCGCCGCATCAAAAGGTCCCGCAAATTCAGCCGTAATGTCAGCGCGCGCTGCACCTTCGCGCACGACGCTGGCATCCGCGCGACCGCCGAGCGCCAGCGTGAGCGCATCAATCAGAATGGATTTACCTGCCCCTGTTTCACCGGTAAACACGGAGAAGCCGGCCGAAAGATCGATTTCTATTGCATCGACAATGACGAAATCATGAATGGCCAGAGTGCGCAGCATGTTGACAATGAATGTGAATCTGAAAGGTAGGAGAGGCAAGCGGGCCGGCCATTGGCTGGCGGCCGCACTGGTGCGTCATTTTAGCTGACCAAGCACGGAAGGATATTCGTTCCAATGCAGTTTCTCGCGCAGCGTATCGAAATAATTCCATCCTGCGGGATGAAGGAAAGTCACGGTGTGCGCTGATCGACGGATCAGCACGCGATCATGCTGAGAAAGACTGGTGAGTGATTGCATATCGAAATTGACGCTACTCTCGCCGGCGCTGACGAGTTCAATACTGATTTCATGATTATCGGAGAGCACAATCGGCCGGTTCGACAAGGCATGCGGCGCGATCGGCACCAGCACCACGCCGCCGAGCTCGGGCTGCAGTATCGGCCCGCCCGCTGCCAAGGCATAAGCGGTTGAGCCCGTCGGCGTTGACACAATCAGGCCATCAGAGCGCTGGTTGTACATGAAATGGCCATCCACTTCGACCCGCAGCTCCACCATGCCTGCTCCTGCGCCGCGCGAGACGACCACATCATTGAACGCCAAACCGTGAAAAATTTGCTGTCCGTCGCGCACCACGACGCCCTCGAGCAATGTGCGCCGCTCGGACGCGAGCTTGCCGTCCAGAATGTCGCCCAACACCGATAGCATGTGTTCGGATGCAATATCGGTCATGAAACCCAAACGACCTTGATTCACGCCTATCAGCGGCACACCAAAAGAGGCAAGCTGACGCGCAATGCCCAGCATCGTGCCATCGCCGCCGACCACAATAGCGAGATCGGCGCGCTTGCCAATCTGCTCCGGCGTAACGGACAAAGCTTCCGGACGCTGAATGTCACGCGCGGTTTCATCTTCAAATACAACCCGATGCCCGCGATCTTCCAGAAAACCGGCGAGCTCAAGCACCGAGCCCATGCTGCTGGACTCGCCATGTTTACCGATGATCGCAATCGTGTGGAAACGACCGGTTGAAGTGGGTCTGGAATTCGACATGCACGGGATTAGACCATAATTGGCGGCTTGACTGAATCACCGGAAACCGCCATGAATGCCCCCGCACACGAGCCCATACGGGCTTTGCTGTTTGATCTTGATGACACATTGTGGCCAATTACCCCAGTGATTGAGCGTGCCGAGACGCTGCTGTTCGATTGGCTCAGTGATCAAGTTCCTCTGGTCACAGAGCGGTACACGATTGCCGCCATGCGCAAGCGTCGCAGCGAACTGATGGCTGAACATCCCCGGTTTCGGGTCGATCTCTGGGCACTGCGTCATGCAGCGCTGCATGAAGCCTTTGTGGCATGCGGCGCTGATACAACGCGTATTGAAGAGGCCATGGATGTGTTTACGACTGCGCGCAATCAGGTCACGCTGTTCGATGATGTACTGGTTTGCCTGCCCCGGCTGGCAGAGCGGATCACGCTGGGTTCGCTCACCAATGGCGCGGCTGATTTGCGACAGATCGGCCTGGACCACCATTTCGCCGTGTCGCTCGCCGCCCATGAAATTGGTCGTGCCAAGCCAGATCCTGCCGTGTTTCATGCAGCCTGTGAGGCACTCGCACTCCCGCCTTCGCAGGTCGCTTACGTGGGCGACGACTTGCGACTCGACGTGGAAGGCGCCCAAAAGGCTGGACTGAGGGGAATCTGGCTGAACCGACATGGTGCAGCCAAGCCAGCGGAACAGGCGCACATTGAACCAGACGCCTCTCTCGCATCGTTACATGAACTCGAGCAGTGGCTGCATCTGCGGAGCACTACGCATTAAGCGCCTTTATCAACATGATGGTCACGAAGCAGCGCTGTCGCTGGCAATGCGAGGGCACCGCAGACAGTGCGGAAGTACAGCATTGCTACCTCAACGCTGAGAGCGGCATTTTGATACAGACGCCAAGTTTTCTGGCGGACGACGCTCACTATCGCTAGAATAGACTGCATGCAACTCGATATTCGCGCACAAACACTGCTAAAAGCACTGGTTGAACGCTACATAGCTGATGGTCAACCTGTCGGCTCACGCGCGCTGGCAAAAATTTCCGGTCTGGATCTCTCGCCGGCGACCATACGCAACATCATGTCCGACCTCGAAGAGCTGGGACTGGTAGCCAGTCCGCACACCTCAGCGGGTCGCGTTCCGACGCCGCGCGGCTATCGTCTGTTTGTAGACAGTCTGCTCACCGTACAAAGTATTGATGAAAGCTCCCTGGAATCACGGTTTCAGTCGGGAGCGCCGTCACAAAAAATTATCGCGAGTGCGGCGCAGGTATTGTCATCGCTTTCCCAATTTGCCGGCGTGGTGCTGACCCCACGACGGGAAATGCACTTCCAGCAGATCGAATTCCTGAGGCTATCCGAAAAACGTATTTTGCTGGTCATCGTTGCGCCGGATGGCGATGTACAAAACCGCTTGATGCTGACCGAAATCGATTACACGCCCGCACAACTGGTGCAGGCAGCCAATTACATCAATCAGCACTATGCGGGACTCTCTTTTGATGATGTGCGCATACGCCTGAAAGAGGAATTGAAACAGCTGCAAAATGATATGACGCGTCTGATGCAGGCTGCCGTCGAGGCAGGCAGCGACGCCATGACCAGTAGCGGGGAAGACATCGTCATTTCCGGAGAGCGCAACCTGCTGTCGATTGAAGATTTGTCATCCAACATGAGTTCCCTGCGCAAACTCTTCGACATCTTCGAGCAGAAAACCACGCTCACCGCCTTGCTCGACATGTCCAGCAAGGCCACTGGCGTGCAGATTTTTATCGGTGGCGAATCACAACTGATGCCACTTGAATCCATGAGCGTGGTGACCGCGCCCTATGAAGCGAACGGCAAAATCGTCGGAACGCTCGGCGTAATAGGCCCGACCCGCATGGCCTACGAGCGTGTGATTCCGATTGTCGACATCACGGCAAGACTGCTGTCGAACGCTCTGTCGCATCCCTGAACAGGCAGGCAGCCGCTTCAGGTACGGTGCGGACAGTTATCCTTGACGCAGTTACCGTACAGAGCGAGCGCATGCTCGGTGAGCTTGAAACCTCGCTCCTCGGCGATACGGTGCTGACGTTTTTCAATTTCGTCATCAAAAAACTCTTCCACCAGCCCGCAATCCAGGCACACCAGATGGTCATGATGCGAGCCCTCATTGAGCTCGAAGACCGCCTTGCCTGACTCAAAATGGTTGCGGCTCAGCAGTCCGGCCTGCTCAAACTGGGTGAGGACCCGGTAAACGGTTGCCAGACCGACATCAAGATTTTCAGCCAGTAGCAGCTTGTAGACATCCTCAGCGGACAGGTGACGCACGGCGCTGCCCTGGAAGATTTCAAGTATTTTCAGTCGGGGCAGCGTGGCCTTCAATCCACTGGACTTCAGGTCGGCGGGGTTAGTCGGCATGATTTCGCTTCAGATAAGGTGAACTGCTTTATCATATAGCGTTTTGGCCACTGCGCTCAATTCACCTACTGAACACCATGATTCTGTCGTTCGCGCGTCCAATGAAAAATGTATTCCTGATCGCGCTTGCTGCCGCAAGCCTGAACGGCTGCTCGACCGCCAGCAAACTATTCTCCAGCACCCCGGCATCCGCCGAGGCCCCGGTCGATGGCAACGGCATCGTCCAGACGGTGCAAAAATCAAAACTGTTCGGCGTGGTGCCGGTCTACCGCCCAGACATCCAACAAGGCAATTTCATCTCCAAGGAGATGGTCGCTCAACTGAAGGTGGGCATGACGCCCGAACAAGTGCGTTTCGTGCTCGGTACCCCGCTGCTGACCGACTTGTTTCATGAAACCCGCTGGGATTATCCCTTCCGCATCCGCAAAGGCGACGGTGAAATCACCAGCAGCCGGGTCGTCGTATTTTTCAAAGAAGGTCGCGTCTCTCATTTCGAAGGCGGTGACCTGCCCGAAGAAAATGACTACCTGCTCCGCATCGCGGCACCACAAAACAAATAACAAGCTCCCAAGCTCTTCCTCTGATGAATGCTATGAAAATCGCCGTGGCTGGCGCATCCGGCCGTATGGGTCGAATGTTGATCGAGGCCATCGCCGCCGATGCTAACGCGAGGCTCGCCGGCGCGCTCGATATACCCGGCGCTCCCTGCATAGGTACTGACGCGGCATCATTTCTCGGCCAACCCTCCGGCGTACTGATCGAATCCGACCTTGCGCGCGGTCTGGCCGATGCCGACTACCTGATCGACTTCACCCGGCCGGAAGGTACGCTGCATCATCTGGCCTACTGCGCCGAGCACGGTATCAAGATGATCATTGGTACCACCGGGTTTGACGATGCCGGCAAAGCTGCCATCGCCGCTGCCGCAAAAAAAACAGCCATCGTCTTCGCGCCCAACATGAGTGTGGGCGTCAATGTGACCATGAAACTGCTGGAGCTAGCTGCCAAAAGTTTTTCTCATGGCTACGACATCGAAATCATCGAAGCACATCACAGGCATAAAGTTGATGCGCCGTCCGGCACTGCGTTGAAGATGGGTGAAGTCATTGCAGATGCGCTTGGGCGCGATCTGAACAAGGTGGGTGTTTTTGCGCGAGAAGGCGTCACTGGAGAACGCGATCCCTCATCCATCGGTTTTGCCACCATACGGGGTGGCGACATCGTGGGTGATCACACCGTCCTGTTCGCAGGCATCGGTGAGCGAATAGAAATTACCCACAAGTCTTCCAGCCGCGTGACCTACGCCCACGGCAGCCTGCGTGCCGTGCGTTTCCTCCAGGATAAACCCACGGGCCTGTACGACATGCATGACGTACTGGCTCTGCGCTGATAGCGCTGCCGCCCGTACTGCAATCGCCCCATGATGACCCAACGCTCAGGTATAGCTGCTGCCATTGCAGTCGCGGCGCATGGCCTGATGCTGTTGCTGCTGGTATCCGGCATCATTCAAATTCAGCACAAGGAGCCTGAGAAGCCACCCGTCGTCGTGGAACTCATAGTGCCACCCAAACTGCTTGAACCACCCAAGCCCTTACCGCCGAAACCTGAGCCACCCAAGCCCTTACCGCCTAAGCCCGAGCCGCCCAAGCCCGAGCCACCTAAGCCCGTACCGCCTAAGCCCGTACCGCCTAAGCCTGAGCCGCCTAAGCCTGAGCCGCCCAAACCAGAGCCGGCCAAGCCCGAGCCGCCCAAACCTGAGCCGGCCCAACCCGAGCCGCCCAAACCTGAGCCGGCCAAACCCGAGCCGCCCAAGCCCGAGCCACCGAGGCCCGAGCCCTCGAAACCTGAACCGCCACGGCCGGAGCCCGCGCCACAGCGCCAGGCGGCACCAAAACCAGCGCCCCCGGCTCCGGCTCCGGCGCCAGCACCCAATCCTGCGCCCGCGCCAGCTCCCGCGCCTGCGCCTGCGCCTGCGCCAGCGCCAGTGCCCGTGCCAGCACCCGCGCCTGCGCCGCGTCCCGCCTCGCCAGCAGTCGTGTCTCCGGCACCGCCTGCGCCTGAGTCGGGGTCGTCATCAAAAACTGGTGTCAGCATTCCAGCGAGTTACGCCGCGAGAAATGCCGAACCAACTTATCCATCCATGTCCAAACGGCTGAATGAACAAGGTACTGTGATTTTGCGCGTTCAGGTCAAGAGCAACGGCACAGCGGGCAACATCGAAGTAAAATCATCCAGTGGTTTTCCGCGTCTGGACCAAGCAGCGATCGATGCCGTAAAAACCTGGCGCTTCAATCCAGCTACCGCCGATGGAAAACCCATCGAAGAGTGGTATCAGGTGCCCATTACCCTTAAACTGCGAAATTGATGCAGCGCTGATTACATAAAACCAGAAATGTTTATGGCTGAAAAATGGCATTTAATCCCTGATTTTCCTGGCCCCCGCGTCGTACTGCTGCGCTGGCTCACGACAACGCGTGGATTTACCCAGCGTCTCTCTAATTTCCGCAGGCTTTCCGAGAACTGATCCGAATGAACGAACCACTGAACCCGAATTTGGGCTTTGCGCATTACTGGGCGCAAGGCGATGCGATTACCCACAGCGTCGCGTATCTGCTACTGCTAATGTCAATCGCGAGCTGGTACTACATTTTGTCCAAGGCCTGGGCCTCATGGCGCATTCGCCGCAGCGCAACTGCGGTCGAGCACTTCTGGGATGCGCCGAGCATGGAAGATGCAATCACGGCGCTCAGCCATGCTGATACCGAACAGGTCTACGCGCCGCTGGCCTCGCATGCCGTAGAGGCAGTCAGTGTCAAAGCCAATAGCGCCTCGCTCAACGCGAGCGTCGACCCGGGTGAACTCGTCACACGCACATTGCGCCAGCAAATCAACCGCGTGTCCTCGCGGCTTGAAAGTGGGCTGACTTTACTGGCATCGGTGGGCTCTACCGCACCCTTCGTGGGCCTGTTCGGTACTGTGTGGGGCATCTATCACGCACTAGCCGCCGTCTCGACATCGGGCACGATCCAAATTGACAAAGTCGCCGGTCCAGTAGGTGAAGCACTGATCATGACCGCTATCGGTCTGGTCGTCGCGATTCCGGCAGTCCTGGGCTACAACGCCTTCACCCGAGTCAACCGCATCACCTTGTCCGAGCTGGATGCCTTTGCGCACGATCTGCATGCGCATCTGACCACCGGCTCAAGGATCAGCACGCGGCGCAAGAAAGCGGAACCCATTCAAATTCAATAAGAGGCGCGACTCATCATGGCATTCGGCGGATTCAACGAGAGCAATCATCAGGCACCGATGGCGGAGATCAACGTTACACCCATGGTGGACGTCATGCTGGTTCTTCTGGTGATCTTCATCATCACGGCACCACTGTTTACGCATGCAGTCAAACTCGAGTTGCCCAATGCTCCCTCGCAGGCAGCACCGGAAAAACCAGAGACCATCACGCTGGCGATCAATGCCGAGGGTCAGCTTTTCTGGAACAACGCTCTCGTGAGTCAGGATGAACTGGCAATGCGCTTCAGCGCAGCCTCACAAAAAAAACCGCAGCCGGAATTGCATCTCAGAGCCGATAAATCCACCCGTTATGAAATCATCGCGCAAGTGATGGCGTCAGCTCAGGGTAATGGCATGACCAAGATTGGTTTCGTCACTGACCCAAAGGCAGCCGGAAAGTAAAGTCCACTCTTGACCCCCGGGTGGGTGTCATCTCGGCTTCACATCACCATCCGAAGCTGCAATCACCATCCGGCCTCTAAATCGTCATCCCGGCGCAGGCCGGGATCCATCCTTGCGAACAACACGCTTTTTCAAACGCCTCAGGTCCGCGTGCGTGGATCCGCACTCGCGCCGGGATGGCGTGTTAACGCTTAAAACGCCGAGCTGCCACCATTTCTCCCACGCCCAAAGAAGCGCTGATGCAATAAAACCCGAAACTTTTTCAGCTGAATAAAGTGCAGCAAGTCCTTGATTTTGCTCCGCCCAGCGTCGCACGGCTACGCTGGCTCGCCCTAAAATGTGGATTTATTCAGCGTCGCCCCAGCCGGTATAATGGCGGGCTCTGCCTACACTCACTCACCACCCGACATGCAAGACAAATACAGCCCGGCCGACGTTGAACGCGCGGCACAGGAACACTGGCGCAACATAGACGCTTACAAGGTCACAGAGCATGCGCGCGACGCGCAAGGCAAGGAAAAAAAGAAGTTCTACGCCTGCTCGATGCTGCCCTACCCGTCGGGCAAGCTGCACATGGGCCATGTGCGTAACTACACCATCAACGACGTCATGGCACGTCAGTTGCGCATGAAGGGTTACAACGTCCTGATGCCCATGGGCTGGGATGCTTTTGGTATGCCGGCAGAAAACGCAGCCATGGCCAACAATGTACCGCCCGCGCAATGGACGTACTCAAACATCGACTACATGAAGACCCAGATGCAATCCATGGGTCTGGCGATCGACTGGTCGCGTGAAATGGCAGCATGCAGCCCGGATTACTACCGATGGAATCAGTGGATGTTTCTGAAGATGCTGGAGAAAGGCATCATCTACAAAAAAACCGGCACCGTAAACTGGGATCCGATCGATCAGACCGTACTCGCTAATGAACAGGTGATTGATGGTCGTGGCTGGCGCTCCGGTGCTGTCATCGAGAAGCGCGAGATCCCGATGTATTACGCGCGCATCACGGATTACGCTGAAGAGCTGCTCGATCACGTCGAGCACAAACTGCCCGGCTGGCCCGAGCGCGTGCGCATCATGCAGGCGAACTGGATAGGCAAATCCACGGGCGTGCGCTTCGCTTTCCCGCACCAGATCAGTGATGCCAGTGGACAGCTGATCAATGAGGGCAAGATGTGGGTCTTCACCACCCGCCCCGATACCATCATGGGCGTGACCTTTTGTGCAGTCGCCCCCGAGCATCCGCTGGCGACTCATGCCGCACAATCCAATCCCGCACTCGCCGCTTTCATCGCCGAATGCAAACAAGGCAGTGTGATCGAGGCTGATATGGCCACGATGGAAAAGAAAGGCATGCCCACCGGTCTCACCGTCACGCATCCGCTGACTGGCAAAGCCGTTGATGTCTGGGTCGGTAACTACGTACTGATCACCTATGGTGACGGCGCAGTGATGGGCGTACCTGCGCACGATGAGCGCGACTTTGCATTTGCAAAAAAATACCAGCTGCCGATTGAAGCCGTGGTCGCAATCGAAGGCCACAGCTACAGCACCGACACCTGGCAAGAATGGTATGCCGACAAAACGCAGGGTCGCTGTGTGAATTCCGGCAAATACGATGGTCTCGATTATCAGTCAGCGGTTGATGCCGTCGCCACCGACCTTGCCGCCAAAGGTCTGGGCGAGAAAAAAATCACCTATCGTCTGCGCGACTGGGGTATTTCACGTCAGCGTTACTGGGGCACGCCTATTCCCATCATTCACTGCCCCGACTGCGGTGATGTGCCTGTGCCGGAAAAAGATTTGCCCGTGGTGCTGCCCGAGGATTGCGTACCCGATGGCTCCGGCAATCCGCTCAACAAACACGAACAATTCCTGAAGGTCGATTGCCCGAGCTGTGGCAAGGCTGCGCGCCGCGAGACCGACACGATGGATACCTTCGTCGACTCCTCCTGGTACTACATGCGCTACTGCTCACCCGGCAGCGACAAGGCCATGGTCGACGACCGCAATGATTACTGGATGCCGATGGATCAGTACATCGGCGGCATTGAGCATGCCGTACTGCATCTGCTGTATGCGCGCTTCTGGACCAAGGTCATGCGCGATTTCGGTCTTGTGAAGTTCGACGAGCCCTTCGTGAACTTGCTCACGCAAGGCATGGTGCTCAATGAAACCTATTATCGGGAAGACGCGTCAGGTAAAAAGATTTGGTTCAACCCGGAAGAAGTATCACTGAATCTGGATGAAAAAGGTCGTCCGGTGTCTGCCACGCTCAAGAGCGATGGTCAGCCCGTGCAGATTGGCGGGACAGAGAAAATGTCCAAGTCCAAAAACAATGGCATTGATCCGCAAGCCATCATCGATGAGCACGGCGCCGATACCGCACGTCTGTTCACCATGTTTGCATCGCCCCCTGAACAAACGCTGGAATGGTCGGGCTCCGGTGTCGAAGGCGCGCATCGCTTTCTGCGCCGGGTATGGACGTATGCTCATGCCAAAGCGCAGCACCTTGATCTGTCTGGCAAACCCGGCAACGTCACGCCCGCCATCCAGACCCTGCGACGCGAAATCCACAAGGTATTGCAGCAGGCTGACAATGATTACCGCCGCGTGCAGTACAACACCGTGGTATCGGCCTGCATGAAAATGATGAATCTGCTGGAAGGCGCGCAGCTTGATGAGAGCGCCGATGCAAAGAAAGCCATAGGCGAATGTCTGGGCATCTTCCTGCGTGTGCTCTATCCCGTTGCACCCCACATCACCCACGCACTGTGGCAGGATCTGGGCTATGCGGTTTCCATGGGTGATATTCTCGATGCACCCTGGCCAGAAGTCGACAACGCGGCACTGGAACAGGCCGAGATCGAGTTGATGGTGCAGGTCAATGGCAAGCTTCGCGGCAGCATCACCGTGGCTCGCGATGCCGACAAATCCACAATCGAGTCCGCCGCACTCGCCAACGAGCAAGTGCAAAAACATGTGACCGGCACACCGAAGAAAATCATCATCGTGCCGGG
>JAIXXZ010000072.1 GCA_027490465.1 Oxalobacteraceae bacterium | reverse complement strand
GGCAATGTCCGAGTAACGAAGTTCGCGGTGACGCCAAAAAATGAAATCCTTGAACAAGATTTTATTTCCTTATTGGCGAAGCCCTTTTATATCCTCCTTGGCCTTAGCATGGCAGCGCTTGTGGCAGGTACCGTGCGCGCCATCCACGAACCTGTACACCGCGACATGCTGCTTTTCGTCAGTTTCTGGACGCTGACAGATTTTATATTTCTGCTGTGCGCGTTGGGCGTCACTCTTGAGCGCAAACAGCGCCGCACAGAGCCACGCCCAAGGGTTGATTCAATCGCTCACATAGCGCTTGTATCTAAACGCAGTCAGGCGGGCGTACTCACAAATGCATCTGCTTCAGGTGCTTGCATTGAAACGGACAATCACAGCGATATCTGGCTTGCGCTCATACACAAGCAGCCGGTGACATTACGGGTGAGTGGCGGACCGGATTTCGATGCAAGAGTACAAAAAGTCACGCAACTGCGTGATGGACGCCTTGCAGTCGGACTCTCTTACGAGCAAAACACCATAGCCAGCGAGCGATCAGCTGTCGCACTGGCATTTGGTTCAAGCACTCAACTTCAACACAATCTGCTGCGCCGCCAGCGTCGAAAAAATGTACTGACCATGAGTCTGATGCTTATGCATAAGGCATTGGTACTCGGCTTTAGCCATCTTGTTTTATTGGCCAAACCTCAGCGCAGGCTCGATCACATCAAAGAGTCAACGCCTCGTTTAATCTGGGAGAAGAAAAATGAAAATTCGTCAATATCTGAGCTCAATCGCCCTAATGCCGATGCTCGCGACAAGCTTGCTGTTACCGGCGTTCGCGTTCGCTGAGTCCGTTGTTTTTTCGGGTGTCGAGGGGTCTTCATTATCGACGCATGCTTACCTCGGTTTCATCATGCCGGCAGAGGGTGAGCGTTTGGGGAACGGCTGGTATCGGAAATTCGTTGGGAGCTCAACTAAATATGTTTATCAGAATAGCGAGCAAGGGCCGGTTGTTGATATCGATGGAAGATTGAACGGCATTGATGCTGGTATGGGTCGTGGCTGGCGATTTGATAATTCCTCGCTCGACTTGTCGGCGACGGTTGGCTACCGTGAAGTGAGGCTCTCTCCTTACGCACCGTCCAGTGACAAAGCGGGTAATCGCTTGACCTTCAATCCGCAGCTCATGCTGTGGCGCCAGCTAGGGCGTGGCGTGGACACTGACCTGATCGCAAACTATGCGACCGGTACATCCAGCAGCTTTGTACGCGCGCGAATCGGCATGCATCCATCGGAAAGCTATCGCGTGGGCATCGAAGGCAAATGGCTTGATGGACGCAACTACCGTGTAAAAAAACAAGGTCTGTTCGTTGCGCTGAAGTTCAGCCAAAAACTGACACTGGAACTCAATGGTGGCAGAGAAGAACCGGACGACCGCAACGCCAGTACGTACGCCGGCATCGCGATAGCAACAACATTCTGATCCGAGATGAGCTTACCCGGGTCGGCCAGAGGCTGAAGCCCACGCGGGTAGCAATGCACCTTGTGCATCGAAACGGAAGCGGTGCTCCATGAAGCCCAGACTGAATAGCGCCAGCACCTGATCGTAGTACAGGCTTTGCGCACTGAAAAATGCCTTTTGCTGCGTGGCTTGTACTTGCTGGTACAAGCGCTCGAGCGCTTGCGACTGCTGCAAAGTCCAGAGGTAGGGCAGCAAGGCCGCTGTAAAGCCGGCGGGTGTCTTGCCTCGTGCCGCACCGGTGACGGTATTGATCGTTTCCAAGGTGTCTTGCGAGGTGTGCAGCGCACGCCGCATGCCCGATGTGGCAGTCAATAAGGCAGCGCGCGCAGGGTCACCCTCATCCATCATGCCCAACCATAAATACACGCGAATCGCATCGTAAGACCCGATGGGTCCGGTCGCGGGATCCGTCACCCAGCCTTTGTCTGCATGATAGACAATCCAGTCAGGTACAAATCCGGCGGGGCTCGCTCTGCGGATGAGCGTTGGCAAGCTGTCGGCCATGGCCTGCCAGGGCCCCGTCGGATCCGCTTGGGCAAATGCACGCAACTGCTGCGGCATCAGATAACTGGGATTGATGCGCAGGCGGGATTTATCGAGCACAAAGCCGTGCCTGCCCGGCAGCACTGTCATCCCAAAGCCCGGTAACTCCACTTGCTGGCTCGTCTGGATTTGCTGCAGCAGCGCCCGACCGATAGTGATGTAATCCGGTACCTGCCACAGACGTCCCGCCTGAAGCAACGTGTACGCCAGCCAGAAATCGGCATCCGCCGCCGGATTGGCATCGAGCACGCGCCATCGGGATGCCATATCCGGCCCCCATAGCCAGGCGGGCTGTTGCTTGCGCAAGTCGCCATTGGCCAGATTGTTTTGGGTCCATGACAGCAAGCGCTCGAATTGCCCGCGGTCGTTGGCGACGAGGGCAAAAAACAAGGCATAGGCCTGGGCTTCGGATGTGGTTCTGTCGTTGGCACGACGCTCAATCACCCGGCCGTCGCTTTGGATCGCATGACGGCGAAAATTTTCCCACAAGGGCCAATCGACGACTTGGGCGGACACGCCAACAGCAAAGGACAGCAATGCGAGGAGCAGGAGCGTGCGGCAGTACCGCCTGAGCGGGTAAAAATATCGCATGAGGTCTGGGCAAATCCGGATCAGCTGACAACACGATTCTCCCAGAGATCGCTGCTGCAGACTACGGCTTCCCGAAGCGCAGGGATCATGGGGCGCTGAATCACGGCCATGACGGGCACCACGGCCGAGACAGGCGCCTGCTATAATTTTGGGCATTCTCTGGCGGCACTTTCTGCCGGCAGCACGCGCCTTTTGCGTGTCCCCGCTCTCTGGCTTTGAGCCTGTTTCTGTTTTCCATCCTGAATGCAAAAGAAATTATTCATTAAGACCTTTGGTTGTCAGATGAACGAGTATGACTCTGACAAGATGGCCGATGTACTGAATGTGTCCGACGGACTGGTCCGAACCGACACGCCTGACGATGCCGACATCATCCTGTTCAATACCTGCTCGGTACGAGAAAAAGCGCAGGAAAAAGTCTTCTCGGATCTGGGTCGGGTACGCGAGCTCAAGAAAAAAAATCCTGATCTGGTGATTGGTGTCGGCGGCTGCGTGGCTTCTCAGGAGGGCGCAGCGATTATCAAGCGGGCGCCATATGTCGATGTTGTGTTCGGTCCCCAGACCCTGCATCGCTTGCCCGACCTGCTGCGCGAGCGCCGCGCAAGCGGCCGCTCTCAGGTCGATATCAGTTTCCCGGAAATTGAGAAATTCGATCATCTGCCCCCACCGCGCGTGGAAGGCAGCAGTGCGTTTATCTCCATCATGGAAGGCTGCAGCAAATACTGCAGTTATTGCGTTGTGCCCTACACACGCGGCGAGGAAGTCTCCCGGCGCTTTGATGACGTCCTGACCGAAGTCGCGCAACTTGCTGACCAAGGTGTGCGTGAAATCACGCTGCTCGGACAAAACGTCAATGCCTACCGTGGTGTGATGGCGGATGGCGAGATCGCCGACTTTGCGCTGCTGATTGAATACATCGCTGAATTCGACGGCATACAACGCATACGCTATGTCACGAGTCATCCCAAGGAATTCACGCAAAGACTGATCGATGTCTATGCCCGCGTTCCCAAACTGGTCAACCATTTGTATTTGCCGGCGCAGCATGGCTCGGACAAAATTCTGGCGGCAATGAAGCGCGGCTACACTGTCTTGGAATACAAATCCATCATTCGGCGGTTGCGCGAAGTGCGACCCGACATCGTTGTGTCTTCGGATTTCATCGTCGGTTTCCCTGGCGAGACAGATGCGGATTTCGAAGCACTGATGAAACTGGTGGACGATATCGGCTACGACAACAGCTATTCCTTCATTTTCAGCCCGAGGCCGGGCACGCCTGCAGCGAATTTATCTGATGACACGCCCCATGCAGTCAAACTCGAGCGGCTGCAACGCTTGCAAAAAGTCATTGCCGACAACACACGTCGTTACTCTGATGCGATGGTCGGCACGGTGCAGCGCGTGCTGGTGGAAGGTCCTTCCAAACGCGACACCCAAGAGATGCAGGGACGATCAGAAAACAATCGCGTGGTGAATTTTGACGGTGGACCTCATGGTACCCGCCTGACAGGACAGTTCATCGATATCAACATCACGGCCAGCAATCCCTATTCGCTGCGCGGCGAACCCGTCATTCGACAGTAAGCACATCCCTTTGAAAAACTCTTCTGCAGATACGCGGTTTTTTTCACCGCACCCGATCGACAACAATCGACTGGCCAATCTGTGCGGCCCGGTTGATGAAAATCTGCGCCAGATCGCTGCGGCACTGGATGTCACTATTTTCAGGCGCGGCGAGAAATTCATCGCCGATGGCGTGAACGCCGAGCGCGCAGTCGAGATGCTGGAAAAATTTTATGCGCAAGCAGACAAGTCCATATCGGTCGAAGATATTCAGCTGGCTCTGGTGGAGCAACGCGCATCACAGGGTGTGAGCACAGAAAAGTCCGCGATTCTGACGAAAAAAGAGCCGGAAGAAATCAGTCCGAGTCCGGTGCTGAAAACCCGGCGCAGTGATCTGCGCGGCAGAACGCCGCATCAGGGTCAATATCTGAAAGCCATACTCGAGCATGATGTGACGTTTGGTGTGGGGCCAGCAGGCACCGGCAAAACCTATCTGGCCGTTGCCTGTGCGGTTGACGCGCTTGAACGCGATGCAGTCAAACGCATTGTGCTGACCCGACCCGCAGTGGAAGCCGGTGAACGACTGGGTTTTCTGCCGGGCGATCTGGCGCAGAAAGTGGATCCCTACCTGCGGCCGCTGTATGACGCACTCTATGATTTGCTCGGCTTCGATCGCACGCAAAAAATGTTCGAGAAGCAGGCCATTGAAATTGCACCGTTGGCCTACATGCGCGGACGCACGCTGAATCACGCATTCATCATTCTGGACGAGGCGCAAAACACAACGCCAGAGCAAATGAAAATGTTCCTCACCCGCATAGGCTTTGGCAGCAAGGCGGTGGTGACCGGCGACGTGACCCAGATCGATTTGCAGCGTGGTCAGAAAAGCGGTTTGGTGGATGCGCTGACGGTATTGTCATCCGTGCGCGGGATCGCGTTTACGCGCTTTACCAGTGCGGACGTGGTGCGTCATCCACTCGTGGGACGTATTGTCGATGCCTATGATGCGGCCAGCGCCGCAGCGGCCGCAGCAGAAGCCTTACGCGATGCCGGCAAAAAATAAGCTTTCGCTGTCGGTGCAGTTTGCCGATGACCGTCTCGCAGCTGATTTGCCGCGTGCGCTGCTGCGTCGCTGGGTGCAAGCGGCGCTGCTCGGGCCTGCTGAGCTGACTTTGCGCTTCGTCGATGAGTCAGAAGGCCGCACGCTCAATCGCGACTATCGAGAAAAAGATTACGCCACCAATGTGCTGACCTTCGCGTATGGCGAAACCGAAGAAAACATCGTCCAAGCCGATATCGTATTTTGCGTCGATGTGCTGATGCGCGAAGCGGCCGAGCGTCAAATACCGTTGGCACAACATGCGGCGCATTTGGTGGTGCATGGTGTCCTGCACGCGCAGGGCTACGACCATGAGATCGAGGAAGATGCACAGGAAATGGAAGCGTTGGAAACCGAGATACTGGCCGGTTTGGGCATGCCGGACCCTTATGTAGACACCACGGATCATCAAGCCGGCAAGATTCCAATTTAACAAACGAGGCGCGGCGGCTGTTTTACGGTATCCTAGACGCTTCGTCATTCGGCATTACGCCATATGCAAGACTATCCCCCGGGCAGCTCACCTGCCGAAACCAAGCCCCACCGCTCATTATTCGAGCGCCTGACCGCGCTGATCTCCCCCGAACCCGAGAACCGCGCCGAGCTGCTGGAACTGCTGCATGACGCCCAGGAGCGCAATCTGCTCGACGCTGATGCCATGTCCATGATTGAGGGCGTGTTTCAGATGTCGGACCTGTCGGTACGCGACATCATGATTCCGCGCTCGCAAATGGATGTGGTTGATATCGCCCGCCCAATCGAGGAATGGATGCCGATGGTGCTGGAAACCGCGCATTCCCGTTTCCCTGCAGTGGATGGTGATCGCGACAAGGTCGTGGGCATTCTTCTGGCCAAAGACCTGCTGCGCTATTACGCCAGCGAGAGTTTTGATTTGCGTGGCATGCTGCGCCCGGCGGTTTATATCCCCGAATCCAAACGACTCAACGTACTGTTGCGCGACTTCCGCGCCAATCGCAACCATATCGCCATGGTGGTGGATGAATACGGCGGCGTAGCCGGACTGATCACCATCGAGGATGTACTTGAGCAGATCGTCGGTGATATCGAAGACGAATACGATTTCGATGAAGAAGAAGACAATATCCTCGAAGTCAAGGAAGGAGAAACCGGACAGCGCTGGCGGGTGAAAGCACTGACCGAACTCGAGCAATTCAATGAAGCACTGGGCACCACACTCTCGAGCGAAGATGTGGACACCATAGGTGGACTGGTTGCCAATCATCTGGGGCGCATGCCACGCAAGGGTGAAATTTTCGAAATCGATCAACTGCGTTTTGAAGTACTGCGCGCCGATGCACGTCAGTTGCACGTGCTGCTGGTCGAGAAAATTCCGGAACGTAGCCCCGATGAATCAGCGTGAGTCCTGCTGCAGGTACGCGACTGACGACGTGACCGGTCTCGCCTGACTACGTAACGTTCGCTGATGTCCATCTCGCTTCCGAATCGATTTTTTTCTGTTCTGCTGCCCTTGCTCGCTGGTGGGCTGACGGTATTTGCGTTTGCTCCGTTTGGCTGGTGGCCGCTGCAGATTGTTGCGCTGGCACTGCTTTTTTTGCGCGCGCTGTCTCAGGATTCGCCGCGCGCAGCGGCACAATCAGGCTGGCTGTTTGGCTTAGCGTCGATTGCCGCGGGCACGCATTGGCTGTATGTGAGCCTGCATGTGTATGGCGGTCTGCCATCGGTACTCGCAATCGCTGCCGTCCTGCTGCTGGCAGCCAGTCTGGGGCTGCTTTACGGTATCGCGCTATACCTGGCGGCACATCTGTCGCGCACATTGCAGTCACCGACGATCACGACTCTGCTGATACTGCCAGCCTGCTGGATGCTGGCGGACTGGACGCGCGGATGGATCTTTACCGGTTTTCCCTGGCTGGTGACCGGTTATGCGCACACGCAGAGTCCGCTCTCCGGTTTCGCTGCGCTGATTGGTGTGTATGGACTGGGATGGCTGGCTGCGCTCATGGCGGGGGCACTCGCGCTGCTCGTTCATTTGCGAGGCCGACATCGCATCGCACTCGCGCTGTTGGTGACTCTGCCAGTCGCCGGCGTAGTGCTGCATCAGATACGCTGGACCGAGCCCAAGGGTGAGGCTTTGTCAGTTCGCCTCCTGCAAGGCAATGTGCCGCAAGACATGAAATTCACGGCATCGCAACTGCAGTCATCGCTCTCGCTGTACCAGCAATTGATCACGCAAGCGCCCGCCGATCTGATCGTCACGCCTGAGACGGCACTGCCTGTGCTACCCAGTTATCTGCCGCCGGATTATCTGGATCAGCTAAGCAATTTTGCCCAGACGAGCCAAAGTCAACTGTTAATCGGCATGCCGTGGACAACGGCGCCGGGCATTTATTTGAACAGCGTTCTGGGCATCGGTCAGATCGATGCGCGTGCCTACCGTTATGACAAACATCATCTGGTGCCGTTTGGCGAATTCATTCCTCCGGGCGCGCGCTGGTTTGTTGACCTGATGACGATACCGCTGGGTGATTTCGGGCGCGGTGATCTTGTGCAGCCTGCATTTCGCGTAAAGGATCAGTGGGTTCTACCCAATATCTGCTACGAAGATTTGTTTGGCGAAGAAATCGCTGCGCAGTTGTATGCCGCGATAGAGCGCAATGCGCCAGTACCCAGCCTGCTTTTGAACGTTTCTAATATTGCATGGTTCGGCGATACCATCGCCCTGCCCCAGCATTTGCAGATTTCGCAGATGCGTTCCCTGGAAACAGGGCGGCCCATGCTACGCGCAACCAACACGGGCATGACCGCCATCATTGATGCGCGCGGCGACATCAGTGCGCAATTACCTGCGTATACGCAAGGCAGCCTGGCCGCCAAGGTGCAAGGCACGCAGGGCACAACGCCTTACGTCCGACTGGGTAATGTGCTGCCGGTCGGTCTGGCCTTGATACTGCTTCTGGTGCTGCTCTGGAAAAGCCGTCGCGACAGCAAAAAAGGCTAAAATTCTGCTTTTCCTGAGCAATGAATCCGCTGGCCACCTGAGCGCCGTCGGTCACTGCTGGCCAACTCACACGTACCGATGAAAACCCCCCCAAGCTTTCAGCAAATCATCCTCACCCTGCAGGACTACTGGGATGCGCAAGGCTGCGCGCTACTACAACCCTACGACATGGAAGTCGGTGCCGGTACCTCACATACCGCCACCTTCCTGCGCGCAATCGGACCCGAGCCCTGGCGCGCTGCGTATGTGCAGCCCTCGCGTCGTCCGAAAGATGGTCGCTACGGCGAAAATCCCAATCGCATGCAGCACTACTACCAGTACCAGGTCGTGCTCAAGCCTGCGCCGGAAAACATCCTTGAACTGTATCTGGGCTCTCTGGCCGCTCTGGGCCTTGAGCTCACGGCCAACGATGTGCGCTTTGTTGAAGACGACTGGGAGAATCCCACGCTCGGTGCCTGGGGTCTGGGCTGGGAGGTATGGCTCAATGGCATGGAAGTCACGCAGTTCACCTACTTCCAGCAAGTGGGTGGCATCGACTGCAAACCGGTACTCGGTGAAATCACTTATGGTATCGAGCGTCTGGCGATGTATCTGCAGGGCGTCGAAAATGTTTTCGACCTGGTGTGGACTGAATGGGAAGAGCATGGCGTGACACGCCGACTGACCTATGGCGATGTGTTTCACCAAAATGAAGTCGAGCAATCAGCCTACAACTTCGAGCATGCGAATACGGAATTCCTGTTCTCCCTGTTTGGCAATTACGAATCCGAAGCACAGCGCCTGATGGCCGTGCCGCTGGCCTTGCCCGCTTACGAGATGGTGCTCAAGGCAGCGCACACCTTCAATCTGCTGGATGCGCGTGGTGCGATCTCGGTGACCGAGCGTGCCGCCTACATCGGTCGCATACGCAATCTGGCACGCGCTGTTGCACAGGCCTACTATGCCTCTCGCGAACAATTAGGTTTCCCCATGCTGGGTGACTCGACACGCGCGGCATAAAAATACGATCAAAGCATTCCTACAAGCGAAGAACATGAAGCAAACACTGCTGGTTGAATTACTGACCGAAGAACTGCCACCAAAGGTCCTGTCCAAACTGGGTGATGCCTTTGCCGCCGCAATGCTGCAAGGCTTGACCCAGCGTTCGCTGGCAGATGCTGATGCAAATGCCGTCGCCTATGCATCGCCCCGCCGACTGGCGGTGAGCATCACTGGTGTGCATGCGGTCGCTGCAGACAAACAAATCCGTGAAAAAGTGTTGCCTCTGTCTGTGGCGCTGGATAAAGAAGGCCAGCCCACGGCGCCATTGACCAAAAAGCTTGCGGCGCTGTCGCTGACGGCAGGACGCGAATCGATTACCTTGTCTGAACTCGAGCGTGCCAGCGATGGCAAGGCCGAGAGTTTTTATTTCAGCTATACCGCCAAAGGTGAGTCACTGGCTGCAGGCTTGCAGGCAACGCTGGAAGAAAGCATCGCGAAGCTGCCGATACCCAAGCTGATGACGTATCAGCGTCCTGATGGCGAGACGGTGCAGTTTGTCCGGCCGGTACATGGCCTGATGGCCTTGCTGGATGAAACGCTGATACCGGTGTCTCTGCTGGGCTTGCAATCGTCACGTACAACCCTGGGCCATCGTTTTCTTTCGAAGAAAACGGCGCTCAGCATGCCGTCGGCTTCGCACTACGCCGACTTGTTGAGGGAAGAAGGCCGTGTCATTGCCAGCTTCGCTGAACGCAAGGAAAAAATCCGTCAGGATCTCAAGGCGAAAGCAGGTAACGATCAGATCCTCATGCCCGAATCGCTGCTCGATGAAGTGACCGCGCTCGTCGAATGGCCAGTAGTGTATGAATGTCATTTTGATGCCGAGTTTTTGTCGGTGCCGCAGGAATGTCTGATCCTCACGATGCAAACCAATCAGAAATATTTTGCGCTGACGGATGCCCAAGGCAAATTACGTTCGCGCTTTTTGATTGTGTCGAATATCGAAACCGGCGATCCTCAGCACATCATCGGCGGCAATGAACGCGTGGTTCGTCCGCGCCTGTCGGACGCCAAATTCTTTTTCGAGCAAGACAAAAAGAAAGCACTCATTGATCGACTCTCGGGCCTCGGCAATGTGGTGTATCACAACAAGCTGGGCTCACAGGCGCAGCGTAATGAACGTGTCGTGGCGCTTGCCGTCGCCATCGCCAGTGCGCTCGATGCCAATACCGAACAAGCCAAACGCGCAGCGCAATTATCCAAAGCCGATTTGCTGACCGATATGGTGGGTGAGTTCCCTGAACTGCAAGGCATCATGGGCACCTATTACGCACGCCATGATGGCGAGGCTGATGAAGTGGCGACTGCGATTGGCGAACATTACCAACCTCGCTTTGCCGGTGACGCGCTGCCATCGACACGCACCGGTACGGTCGTGGCCATGGCAGACAAGCTCGAGACCCTGGTCGGTATCTGGGGCATAGGACTGGCGCCTTCGGGGGACAAAGATCCGTTTGCCCTGCGTCGTCATGCGCTGGGCATCATCCGCATGCTGATGGAACAGCGTCTGCCGCTGTCGATTTCGCATCTGCTGACACAAGCAGCACAGCAGTTTGCAGGGAATGCGCATTTCAGTGATCCTGTCGCTGATGCAAAAAACTTTGTCTATGACAGACTGCGCGGCCAGCTGCGCGAGCGGGGCTATGCGCAGGATGCGATTGAGGCCGTGGTCGCGCCCATGCCGGATCGACTCGATGACATCATCGAGCGTCTGGATGCTGTCAAAGCTTTTGCCGCCCTGCCCGAAGCGCAGTCGCTGGCAGCAGCGAACAAGCGCATCACGAATATTCTGAAAAAGAACGAAGGTGTGCAGGGAGAGGTTCAACCTGGATTGCTCGCCGAAGCTGCCGAGCAGCGGCTGTATGGCGCGATGACGGAAACTCGTATCGCCGTTGACAAGGCCTTCGCCAATGGTGACTTCACTGCCACCCTGAAAGCATTAGCCAATCTGCGCGACGATGTAGATGCGTTTTTTAATGACGTGATGGTCATGGCAGAAGATGCTGCGCTGCGGGAAAATCGTCTGGCCTTGCTGCAGTCGCTGCATGCGATGATGAATCGCGTCGCCGATATTTCTCGACTCGCTGCGTGAATCGGGCATATCCGCTGTGACTATGGCGACTTCCAGATTGATCATCCTCGACCGCGATGGCGTGATCAATGAGGATTCCGATAACTACATCAAGTCGGCCGCCGAGTGGCGGCCCATTCCCGGATCGCTTGAAGCAATTGCACGCTTGAATCAGCATGGCTATCGAGTCGCTGTTGCGACCAACCAGGCGGGCCTGGCCCGCGGTCTGTTTGACATGCACGCGCTGAATGCCATTCACCAAAAACTGCACCTGACAGCGCAAACCGTGGGCGCCCATGTCAATGCCATTTTTTTCTGCCCTCATGCGCCCGAAGATTTTTGCGACTGTCGCAAACCGCGCCCGGGTATGCTCAGGGCGGTTGGCCAGCGTTTCGGTAGCGAACTCGCCGGGATACCTTTTGTGGGTGACTCACTGCGCGATCTGCAAGCCGCATTCGAGGTAGGGTGTACGCCTTATCTGGTACGTACCGGTAAAGGCAAGCTTACTATCGACAAGGGTGGGCTGCCACCGGGGACGATTGTGCTGGACAGTCTTGCCGCTGTCGCAGACAAACTGCTGCAGACCGATCAGCTGGTTGGTGAAACCGTCGAACTGGCGCGTTCTGCGTTGCTGAAAGAAAAAAACAAATAACATCATTCAGACGGTCTTCATTTGTCGTCTGTGGAGCTCGTATGTCTCGCCCTGTTCTGTTTCTGCGCGCAAGCCTGTTCATGCTGCTGGTTGTCATCGCTACGGTCGTCTGGGCGATCGCCTGCTTTGGATTTTTTCTGCTGCCTTATCGGCAACGCTACTACATGATCACGCGCTGGAATGTCTTCGTGACTCTGGCAGCTCGCGCGGTATGTGGCATACGATGGGAAGTCAACGGTCTGGAAAATCTTCCGGATGCACCCGTGATTTTGCTCTCCAAGCATCAGTCAGCGTGGGAGACTATTTTTTACTGCTGGTTGATGCCACGTCCACTGATTTTCGTATTCAAAAAAGAATTGCTGTACATACCCTTCTTTGGCTGGGGCCTCGGCATGATGCGCATGATTGCGATTGATCGCAGCAAAGGACGCGATGCCATGTCGCAGGTCATACAAACGGGCCGGCGCAGACTCGATGATGGTCAGTGGGTGATCATGTTCCCCGAAGGTACACGCACACCAGTAGGACAACAGGGTAAATACAAGGCAGGGGGTGCCATTCTGGCCATTGGCACGAAAACACCGGTGGTGCCAATCGCCATGAATTCAGGTGACTGCTGGCCACGGAATGCCTTCATCAAAAAACCGGGATTGATCACCGTCTCCATAGGCAAACCAATATCGCCTGAAGGTCTTTCATCTGCAGAACTCATGGCCCAAGTCGAAAATTGGATAGAATCCGAAATGCGTCTGATAACACCAGCGGCCTATGCAGTCGAAACGCCTGCAAGCGCCGTGGCAGACGAGGCATGAGCACTTCAACTTCAATACGTACTTGATCGTAAACGGCCATGTCACTCAAGCAGTACCTTCGCCAAAAATTTGCCGATCCCAACCAGCTATCGCTGCTCGATCTCCTGCCGGGTCACAAAGTCGATCCCGAGCCACCGCGCTCCACCGTCCCTGAATCACCCATACCGGCGGGCCACAGACGACTGCGGCTTGATGAACATACGCTGGATTACCGACTGCTGCGTTCAAAGCGACGCACGATTGGCTTCCTGATTGATGACGAAGGTTTGCGCGTGACGGCGCCACGCTGGGTGACGGTGGCTGAGATCGAATCGGCGATCACGGAAAAGCGCGCGTGGATTTTTAAAAAAATCAATGAACAGCGTGAACGGTCCGTCAGACGCCTGCAACCCCCCATGGAATGGCGCGACGGCGCACGCCTTCCTTATCTGGGTGCTGACATTGTGGTGCGTATTGCCGACTCGGCGAACACCGGTATACGCTTTGATGAGCAAACCCGCGAGCTGCATGTCAGCTTGCCAGCCTCAGCGACAGAGCAGCAACTCAAAGACCGTGTTCAGGGCTGGCTACAGGCAGAAGCGAAGCGCATCTTTGCAGAACGACTGGACATCTACGCAGCCAAACTCGGGGTGACATTCAAGGGCTTTGCGCTGTCATCTGCAAGCACGCAGTGGGGCTCGTGTACCGCCGATGGGCGCATAAGGCTGAACTGGCGATTGATGCATTTCGCGCTACCCAATATTGATTATGTGGTGGCTCACGAACTATCTCACTTGCGCGAAATGAATCACGGTCCGCAGTTCTGGGCTACGGTGCAATCATTACTGCCGGAATTTGAAACAGCGCGCAACACACTGAGAGATCATGAGCTGGCGAGCTTGCCAGCCTTCTGATTCAGCGATGCGTTAGCGCGACATACTGCTCGAGGGATACTGTCTCGGGACGCGCCTGAGGATCGATACCGGCAGCGATGAGCTGCTGCTCCGTGAAGAGTCCACTCAGGCTATTGCGAATCACCTTGCGTCGCTGGGAAAATGCCTGAGTCACCACCTGCTCAAGCCGCGCTTGCTCACAAGCCAGCGGTGATGCAATCGGTCGCATGCGAACAATCGCTGAATCAACCTTGGGCGGCGGATCGAATGCCGAGGGCGGCACGATGAACAGCATCTCCATCTGATAGCGCCATTGCAGCATGACCGACAAACGTCCGTAATCCTTGCCTCCGGGGGG
>JAIXXZ010000031.1 GCA_027490465.1 Oxalobacteraceae bacterium | reverse complement strand
CGCAAGATTGAGCGCATCCGTGTGATCGCCTCGGTCGAGGGTGGCATGGAGATTGAAGAGATCGCCAAGGAAAGACCCGAATCCATTCTGCAGGTGGAAGTAGAGCCTGCGGTAGGTATGCAGCCATTTCAGGCACGCCAACTGGCGTTCGGTCTTGGGTTAAATCTGAAACAAGTCTCTCAAGCAGTAACGATTATTTTAGGTTGCTACCGCGCGTTCCGCGATCTTGACGCCACCATGGTAGAGATCAATCCGCTGGTGGTGACCAAGGATGATCAGGTGATCGCGCTCGACGCCAAAATGTCGTTCGACGATAACGCCTTGTTCCGTCGCCCGCAGGTGACCGAAATGCGCGACCCAACGCAAGAAGATCCACGTGAGGCACGCGCCGCCGAATTCGGTTTGAATTATGTCGGCCTCGAAGGCGATATCGGCTGCATCATCAATGGTGCTGGTCTGGCCATGGCCACCATGGATAACATCAAGTACTGCGGTGGTGAGCCAGCTAACTTCCTTGACGTGGGTGGTGGTGCTTCGCCAGAGCGCGTTGCTGCAGCATTCAATCTGGTACTGACAGATCAAAACGTGAAATGCATTCTGGTGAACATTTTCGCCGGTATTAACCGCTGCGACTGGGTGGCACAGGGTGTCGTACAGGCAGCAAAAGATTTGCGCGTGCCACTGGTCGTCAGGCTGGCTGGTACCAATGTGGAAGAGGGACAAAAAATCATTCGTGAATGCGGCTTACCGATTGTGACCGCTGATTCGCTGATGGAAGCCTGCGAAAAATCGGTCAAGCTCGCCCGTGGCGAGCAGGTCACCTGATCCTGCTAACGATGGGAGATTGAGCAAATGAGTATTTTGATCGACGAAAAAACACGTGTCATCGTGCAGGGTTTCACTGGCGACAAGGCCACCTTTCACGCGAGAGAAATGATCCAATACGGCACCAATGTGGTGGGCGGTGTCACGCCCGGTAAAGGCGGCAAGATTCACCTCGAGCGCCCGGTATTCAATACCGTGCAAGAGGCTGTCGATGCGACGGGTGCGCAGGCGAGCCTGGCTTTTGTACCGCCGCCGTATGCTGCGGATGCCTTGATGGAAGCTGCTGATGCAGGGTTGGATCTGGTGTGCATCATTACCGATGGTATTCCTGCGCAAGACATGATGCGCGTTAAGCGCTATCTGCGGCGCTACCAAAAGGAAAAACGTACGACCATCGTTGGCCCCAATTGCGCCGGCATTATCAGCGCGGGCAAAGCCATGCTCGGCATCATGCCGGGGCATATTTATATTCGCGGCAACGTCGGCATTGTTTCTCGATCCGGCACGCTCGGTTATGAGGCAGCGGCGCAAATGAAAGCACTTGGCATTGGCGTCACGACCAGCGTAGGTATTGGTGGCGACCCGATCAACGGTAGCTCGTTTCTAGATCACATGGCGCGTTTTCAGGCAGACCCTGAAACCGAGGTCGTGGTGATGATCGGCGAGATTGGTGGTCCGCAGGAAGCTGAAGCAGCCAAGTGGGTCAAAGAAAACATGACCAAGCCGGTGGTGGGTTATGTCGCCGGCCTGACGGCACCGAAAGGTCGTCGCATGGGCCATGCCGGCGCGATTATTTCGGGTGAGGGTGATACCGCGCTCGAAAAATCCGAGATCATGGCTTCCTATGGTTTGCTGGTTTCGCCGAGTGCATCCGAACTTGGCATCACGGTCCAGAAAGCACTTGCCACTATCGGCAAGTAAGAGAGCCCAAAGTGAATGATATGGTGATCCCCGGCGTCGCAGAAGCAGTGGGCTTGTCTCCGCTGGCGAGCGATGGCTTTTCACGTGCGACTCTGTTGCGCGAGTTGTACCTCGCTGTATTCCAGCGCTTGCAACCGGACCTGGTTCCTTTGATTGAGGGGAACCTGTCATTCGCGGGCATCAGTCCGGGCATGTTGAGCAAAGCACTGCGTGCGCAAGGCATGTGGTTTCAACTGCTGTCGATTGCAGAGCAAAATCGCGATATGCGTAATCGTCGCTTTACCGAGACTGATCACGGTATAGATAATGTTCCGGGGACGTTCGCGCATACCTTCAAGCTGTTGCGTCAGCGGGGTGTCAAGGCCGAGCAGGTACAAAAAGCGCTGGACGAGCTGCGTATTCGGCCCACCATCACCGCGCACCCCACCGAGGCTAAGCGGGTCACGGTGCTGGAGTGTTATCGCCGTGTTTATCTCAAGCTGCACGAGCTGGAATCCAACCACTGGACGCCCCGGGAGCGAGAGCAGTTGCAGCAAGCGATCTGTACCGAGATTGAGCTGCTTTGGCTGACCGGCGAGTTAAAACTCGAAAAGCCCACCGTCGAGCAAGAGGTGGCCTGGAGTCTGTATTTTTTTCAGGAGAACTTGTACGACGTCGTGCCACAGGTGATGGCAAAAATCGAAACTGAATTTCGGCGTTATTTCCCTGAGCATGAACTTCAGACGCCGGCGCTGATTAGTTTTGGTTCATGGGTGGGTGGAGATCGTGATGGCAATCCCTATGTCACCAGCGAAGTGACGCGGCGCTCATTATGGGAGACACGTGAAGCGGCCTTGCGACGCTATGTCGATCGTATCTCTTCACTGATTCGCGTACTGAGCATTTCCGAGCGCTCGCTGAGTATTCCCCCGACCTTTGTGCACCATGTCACCGAGTGCCTCGACAGAATGCCTGCCGCGCGTAATCTGGCAGAGCGTAATCCCGGCGAAATCTTCCGTCAGTTTTTGGGTTACATCCGACTCAAGCTGATGACGACGCTGGAACACTCAGCTGCGCGCCAGCTGCCGGACGCTGACTCAGGTTATCAGTCGGCGGATGCGCTGATTCAGGATATCGAGCTCATGTACACCGCGCTAGGCGACGCGGGCGTAGCGAGTATTGCTGATTCCCTGCTGCTGCCGCTCTTGCGTGAGGTAGGTATATTCCGCTTTTCTACGGTGCGACTTGATATCCGTGAGAACACGCTACGTATCAATCAAACGCTTTGTGAACTATATCGCCGTAGTCAAGGGACTGATGCGCCTGCATCTGATTCCGGGGAATGGAAGCGCTGGATTCTCAACGAGTTATCGACGCCACGCGGCGCAGCACGCAACGATGCCGATTTATCCGCAGAGGCACGCGAAACCCTTGATACCTTTCGTGTGATTGCCGAGTTGCGACAAACCATTGATCGCGAGGCATTTGGTGCCCTGATCTTGTCAATGACCCACAGCGCCACGGATGTGCTGGGCGTATATCTGTTGGCGAAAGAAGCTGGTCTCTACGCTGACAGCGCGGGCATGGAGGGCTGCACGCTGCCGGTGGTGCCACTGCTGGAGACCATTCCCGATCTGCGTCGCGCACCAACGATTTTGCGCGAACTACTTTCGGTGCCCGTGGTGCAACGCAGTCTGGCGAGGCAACGCAAAGTACAAGAGGTGAT
>JAIXXZ010000056.1 GCA_027490465.1 Oxalobacteraceae bacterium | reverse complement strand
CTCGGCCAGGGTCGCTACGCAATGAAAACTGGTGTCGCCTCACTCCGTTGCGGACACGTGCCGATCAGGCCGCCGGCGCCTCGGCGCGCTGGCTCTTGGCTGCGTCTTCTTTCTGCACGCTCTTCATCATGGGCGACGGCGCAGTCTCGGCCTTCTTCATGCGAACGGTCAGATGGCGCAGCACGGCATCGTTGAAGCGGAAGCCGGTTTCGATCTCGGCCAGAGTTTCGCCATCACATTCGATGTTCATGCAAACGTAGTGGGCTTTGGCGAGTTTCTGGATCATATAGGCCATCTGGCGACGACCCCAGTCTTCGACACGGTGGACTTTGCCGCCACGGCCGCTGACCAGACCCTTGTAACGTTCGATCATCGCAGGTACTTGCTCGCTCTGATCCGGGTGGACGATAAAAACTATTTCATAGTGACGCATCATTTCTCCTTAAGGTCGGATTACAAAATCGCCCACCCCGGCGTCAGGACGAGTGTGGGAAGAGGAAAGCCCGCGACTATACCGGGTAAATAGAGAAAACTCAATGTCATCAGATAGTTATCTGCTAATACTGACGGGAAACACCCTATATTGTGCTTGCCTTTCGCTCAATGCTGTATAAAAATACAGGCTGTTTATAAAAACAGTCGCTTTGCCGGGGAGTAATCATGATCAAACTGACCGCCCGCCAGGAACAAATCCTTGCGCTGATACGCGATGCCATCGAGAAAACCGGCTTCCCACCGACCCGAGCGGAAATCGCCAACGAACTGGGTTTCCGTTCTGCCAACGCAGCTGAGGAGCACCTGCAAGCACTGGCGCGCAAAGGCGCGATTGAAATCTCGCCCGGTACCTCGCGCGGTATTCGCCTCTTAGACCGACCGGCGGATAGTCGTCCTCGCCGCTTCAGCGTTGCCCAAATGGTGCTGCCCCACGCTGACATCATGCAGTTTTCCTTACCCCTGATCGGTCGGGTCGCTGCAGGCTCACCCATTTTGGCCGAGGAGCATATTTCGGCAAACTATCAGGTCGACCCCGCATTGTTCACCGCTCGACCCGACTATTTACTCAAAGTTCGTGGCATGTCGATGCGAGATGCCGGCATTCTGGACGGTGATTTGCTCGCGGTGAAAAAAGCGGATCAGGCGCGCGATGGCCAGATCGTCGTTGCGCGGCTGGATGATGAAGTGACCGTCAAGCGCTTCCGCAGAAATGGCGGTGTCGTGGAGCTACTGCCGGAAAATCCGGAGTTCGATGTCATCCGCGTGGAGCCGGGCCGGCATGAGTTTGCACTGGAAGGTCTGGCGGTTGGCTTGCTGAGGGCTTGGGGCTGAGGTCCTGGTTAAGCTTGGCACTTACGCTGTTCTTTCCAGCTTGATGAAGCGCGGTGGCCGAAGCCACGCAAGGCTGCCCGCCCCGTACCGTGTTTTTCGCGAGACTCAATGCGGCCCCGATGGCTCACTTCAGTCGCTTGCGACGCTCGATGATCTGCGTTGCAATCCCTCGCAGGATATTGACTTCTTCTGTTTCGAGCCCCGTGCGTGAAAACAGTCGCCGCAACCGCGGCATCAGCTTCTTCGGATGATCGGGATCCAGAAACTCAATCTCGACCAGTGCCTGCTCAAGATGCCGGAACAAGCCTTCAATCTGCTCGGCGCTTGCTGCTTCACCCTGAAAACCGATACCCATGGCTTCGCGCTGCTCACCCACTGCAGCGACACGACATTCATACGCCAGGATCTGTACTGCCTGAGCCAGGTTGAGCGAAGCATATTCGGCATTCACGGGAATACTGACCAAGGCATTGCATCTTTCAACCTGTTCATTGGACAGTCCAAAACGCTCGTTGCCAAAGACCAGCGCGCAGCGCAGGCTGGTATCAGCATGTAATTGCTGCGCCAGCGCGCGAGGCGACCGCAACGGCGGTGAAAACTCCCGCAGTCGCGCTGTCAGTGCGACGGTCAGGTTGCATCCCGCCAGCGCCTCATCCAGGCTGTCGACAATACGCGCCTTGGACAGTACATCGTTTGCGCCGCTGGCAAAGGCGATGGCTTCTTCATGATGAAGCGCATCCGCCTCGCGCGGAGATACCAGAACCAGCTCAGAGAAGCCCATGGTTTTGATCGCCCGGGCAGCGGCGCCGATATTACCCGCCCGACTGGTTTCAACCAGAACAAAACGTACTCGCTCAAAGACAGGGACGTTGGAAGTGGGACGGGTTGACGGGTTCATTTAAAATAGCGGCAATTCGCGGAATTCATGCCGCATCGTTCATTCTCACTGTGGTGGCTGTCAGCGATATCCGCTGGCAGCCCAATTTTAACGGAACCACCATGCACCCCATGATCAATACCGCGGTGAAAGCCGCGCGTCGTGCCGCCTCCATCATCACTCGCGCCTCTTTCGAGGTAGAGCAACTGCGAGTCACTACCAAGAATCACAATGATTTCGTGACCGAAGTTGATCAGGCGGCTGAGCAGGCGATCATTGATGTGCTGAGACAAGCCTACCCCGACCATGCGATTCTTGCCGAGGAATCAGGTGCCTCTGCCAATCTGCATGATGAGAATGAGCATGTGTGGATCATTGATCCGCTGGATGGCACCACCAATTTTATCCATGGATTTCCGCAGTATGCTGTTTCGATAGCACTGCAATATCGCGGCCAGATCACACAGGCGGTGGTCTATGACCCGACGCGCAACGAACTCTTCACTGCCAGCAAAGGTGCGGGCGCCTTCCTCAATGAAAAGCGCCTTCGGGTCGCAAAGCGCGACAAACTGGCCGATGCCTTGATCGGCACCGGCTTTCCTTACAGTGATCTCTCCGCGCTTGATGAGTACATGAAAATGTTCCATCTGATGACGCAAAAGTCGGCTGGTCTGCGTCGTCCCGGTGCAGCAGCACTCGACCTTGCCTATGTGGCAGCGGGCAGGCTTGATGGATTCTTAGAAAAAAATCTCAAGCCTTGGGATATTGCAGCCGGCGCCTTGCTCATTACGGAGGCTGGTGGCATCGTGGCAAATTTTTCCGGCGAATCAGACTACCTCTACAAAGGTGATGTGATTGCCGGCTCGCCCAAAGTCTTTGGTCAGATGCTAAATGTGTTGTCACCGTTTGCCTGAGGTCGTCATCCCCAGCCGTGCTCGGACTCGCTCTGAAAATTCAGCCAACGCCGTTGGGCGCACCTTGAATGCGACCGCTGCGTTCATTGTGACAAAGCGTCTTTGAAACACACGGAATGCCGACGCTGTCGGACCCTGTTATACTCCGCCGCGCTGCGGTCATTGTTCCAGTCTCCTGACCGCCCCTCCTGTAAATCCCCCCTTGACCTGTGACTGGCGCCCTGATGCGGCGGCGGGTCGACTTATTTTCAAAATCTATGTCATTTGCTGAACTCGGCCTCGCCGAACCTATCGTGCGCGCCGTCACGGAAAACGGTTATACCCAACCCACACCGATTCAATTACAAGCGATACCCGCCGTTTTAAAAGG
>JAIXXZ010000081.1 GCA_027490465.1 Oxalobacteraceae bacterium | reverse complement strand
TCATTCAGGTGGCGACGTATCCACAATCCCACCGGGCCAATCAGCAGACCGAACAAGAAAGGCAAACGCCAGCCCCAGCTATCAATTTGCTCGGGTGTGAGTCCCTGCGTAATCAGCATGCCCGCAGTGGCACCCGCGAGCGCGGCCACGCTCTGACCCACCATTTGCAGAGAACCATAAAATCCGCGACGGTCAGGTGGCGCGCTTTCGACCAGAAACGAGGTCGCACTGGCGAACTCGCCACCGGTGGCCATGCCTTGCAGCAGCCGTGCCAGCACAATGAGCACAGGTGCTGCTGCGCCAATGGCAGCGTAGGTGGGTGCAAACGCGATCATCGCAATCGATATCGTCATCAGCAGAATGATCAGCTGCAGCGCCGCCTTGCGGCCCTTGCGATCTGCATACATACCGATCAGGATGCCGCCCACCGGACGCATGAAAAACCCCACACCAAAGGTGGCCATCGCCATCAGCAAGGATGCATATTCACTGTCGGAGGGGAAGAACAGGCGCGAGATGATCACAGTAAGGAAGCCGTACACCACAAAGTCATACCATTCGAGCGCATTGCCAATAACGGCCGCCAGAATCTGGCGTTTATGGATCGTGCCCTGCTGCATGAGATATCTCCCTCGCTTGTGATGATTGGCCGTTGCCGGCTGCAGCGCCCATCATAAACGACTCACAGCCCAAGCCCGGCCAATCCGGTACACTGCGCCCGACGGCGACGGTTCAGCGTTTGTAACAAGAGGACGCAAGCTCGCCAGCAGCCTTCAACTACAGGCTCTCGATAATCTGATGATGGAGCACGCTATGGCCCTGCTGATCGCTGGTTTGATTCTTTTTCTGGGTGCGCATTCAACACGCATCTTCACCGATAACTGGCGCACGAACATGATCGAGCGGCTGGGTGAATTGAAATGGAAAGGCGTCGTGACAGCACTCTCGATTGCCGGCTTCGTGCTGCTCATCGTTGGCTATGATCAGGCACGCATGACACCCGTCATGCTTTGGGAGCCGCCCATCTGGACACGGCATGTGGCCCTGCTGCTTAATCTGCTGGCGTTCATCCTGCTTGCTGCCGCCTATGTGCCGCGCAATATCATCAAATCCAAAATCGGTCATCCCATGATCGCCGGCGTAAAAATCTGGGCGCTGGCGCACCTGCTCGCCAACGGCAATCTGGCCGATGTGCTGCTCTTTGGAGGTTTCCTGATCTGGGCCGTGCTGGATTTCCGTATATCGCGTCGCCGCGATCGAATGAACGCTACGGTCTATCCGTCGGCCGCGATGGCCAATAGCCTGCTGACGCTCGTCGTTGGATTGGGGGCGGGCGTGGTGTTCATGCTGTGGCTGCATGTGCGTTGGGTTGGGGTGAGTCCGTTGGGGATGTGAACCGCCGTCTTCACTCATGAATCAGCCCAGCACTTTCTCGGCGATTGAAGCGCTCTGCTCCATTGAGTCACGTGCTTCCATATCTGCTTGGTGGGCACATCCGTTTTCCAAGAGGCCGCCTCGACCGCAGAAACAATAAGACTCAGCGGAACCTCGTCGACCAAGGTGGACAAGTGTGCTTCACCCGACCTGTTTCACACACTTGCTGGTCAAGCCCAATCCTGTTAATCCGTAAGCGCAGGAAAGTCCGCGGTGGCTATTCGCTTGTTGACCTTTGACGAGTCAACAAACGGTGTGAATTCACTAAAATTTCCCGATCGGGAATTTTTGCCATTGAAGATGACTGTTTTGCGAAACTTTCCCGAACGGGAAATAACGCTTGCCTCGTTCCTTGAACTGGCCGATAATTTCCCGAACGGGAAATAAGGCCGCTGATGAGCTCCATACAGACCACAGAACAACTCGGTGACGCACTGCGCGCTGCACGCAAGCATCTGGGCTTAACACAGCCTCAACTCGCTCTGGCTGCAGGCGTTGGAGTCCGCTTCATCGTCGACCTTGAAGCAGGCAAGGCCACTTTGCGGCTCGAAAACGTGCTGCGCGTGATCGACTCGCTGGGGGGTACGCTCCAGCTCATCGGCCTGCCATCATCAGGCTCAGAAAATCACCCTGAGGATAACCAGCATGGCGCGTGAGCTTGAAGTCTGGCTCTTCGGCGAGCGGCTGGGTACCCTGGCCCTCACCGATGGACGGCTGAATTTTCGTTATACCCCGGATTGGCTCTCGCATACCGACGCAGTGCCCCTATCCAGCTCGCTGCCTCTGCAAGCAGAGCCATTCGACGATCACATCACCCGCCCCTTCTTTGCAGGCCTTTTGCCGGAGGGACAGCTCAGGACCCTAATCGCCAAGCAATTTCAGGTGTCGAGCCAAAACGATTTTGCACTTCTCGATCACATCGGTGGTGAGTGTGCCGGGGCTGTGACCTTGCTCGAGCCTGGGCAGCCGCTATCCAGGCTCGAGCAAGGCCACGACGTTCAGTGGCTGAGCGACGAAGAGGTCGTCGCCGTTCTTGATGAACTACCGCATCGGCCGATGTTGGCCGGCAAGGATGGCCTGCGGCTCTCGCTGGCGGGCGCTCAAGACAAGCTACCCGTGATCTTCGATGGCGACCGGATCGGTCTCCCGAGAAATGGAGCACCCAGTTCGCACATCCTGAAGCCCGCCATCCGTACTTTAGCGGACACGGTAATCAATGAAGGCTTTTGCATGGCGCTGGCAGAGGTCATGCAGCTCAAACCAGCCAAGTCGCAGGTGCGGTCCGTGCTCGGGCGACAGTTCTTGCTTGTCGAGCGCTACGACCGGCTTGCCAATGCACAAGGTCAGCGGCAGCGTCTGCATCAAGAGGACTTTTGTCAGGCGCTGGGCGTGGTGCCTGAAATGAAATACCAGAACGAAGGTGGTCCGGATCTGGCGCAATGTTTCGATCTGGTTCGGCGTGTTACGCGCCCCAGCGCACCGCACATCCTGCGCATGCTCGACTACGTGATCTTCAACGCGTTGGTCGGCAATCACGACGCGCACGCCAAGAATTTCTCGCTGCTCTACGCGGGCAAGTACGCTGTCCTGGCGCCGCTGTATGACGTACTTTCGACGGCGGTCTACCCAGATCTGACGCCCAAGATGGCGATGAAGATAGGCGGCAAGTACGAGTTCAGCAAAGTGCAAGCACGGCACTGGGACCAGCTTCTGGAAGCCGTTGGCCTCGGCAAGGCTCAGGCCAGAAAGAGGATTCTGGCCTTGGCAAAGTCGATGGCGACTAACGCGCGAGGACTGCAGTCAGACCCCTCGCGTGACTTCACTCGCCATAGCGTGGTTGAGCAAATTGTGACCTTGATCGAGCAACGCTCTGCCCTGACGCTGCGAAGGCTCATGATACCTTCCGCTGATTCGGAGGGTGAGACTGAACCATCGGTTTGAGCCACGAGGCATTTAGGAATACAGCTTATCAGCGACTGATGCACTTGCCCGACAACCGCTATCAGCAACACAATCTCCGAATCTCCTCCGGCACCGCCATCGCCCGTATACCGCCACCGACCTTGTCCGCCGCGAAAATTCTGACTTCAGTGCATTGCATGATTTCGTCATCGCCCCGCATCACGCGATAGCTCTGAACAAAACTTTTGTTACGCCACTCGCTGATTTGCGTATGAATCTGCAGTACATCACCGTAGCTGGCGGTTTTGATGAAGCTGGCTTGGGTGTCGACCAGTGGCGTGCCGATCAGACCCATGCTTTGCCGCGTTTCCTGCCAGGGCGGCACACCGCATTCGATAAAAAAGTGGCGGGATGCCGCATCTATCCAGCGAAAGAAATTCGGAAACCACACGATACCGGCGGGATCGCAATCACCAAATTCCACACGCACTTCGTAAATCACTGTCTTGGTCATGGGGCAGATCCTGTCTTGATGCGTTGACGTGGCATCCAGCGTATGGGCTGGGCCTTGATCGCGCGCGGTGGTGCGCCGAGTTCATTGAGTGTTTTATCGAGCGCTTTGCCAGCATCGTCGGCCAGTGCGGCTTCGCGTGCGCGGCGTATGGCGATGGTACGCTCAGCCACGGTGTCAAAAGCGGGCTGTGCGAGATGGCGAATTACGTGCAGCAGGTTGTCACGCCCACGCTCATTGGTGCTGCCATAACCTTTGATCAAACGTCCGCACTGCGCGATTTCAAAACCCAGCGCCCTGTCTTGCCTCGCACCTTCCTGCACCGCTGTCAGCCATGCGTCAATGAGTGTTTGTTCTTCTGCATAACGACTACCCCAGCGTCGTAGATATTTCATTGCAGCGAGCAGGCGCAGCAACAGCGTGCCCACAATCGTGTGCGAGGCCAGCTTGACTGGCATCTCCCACACAGCTCGACCCTCCGCAAGACGCTGACGATTCATGTCTTTCAGTCGATCGGCCAGCGGTGCCGGTAACAATGCAGCGATTTCCGGCACACCGGGTTTGAAGTATTCATAGGTTTTGAGCACATCACCGTCAGTAGCGCGCGCTTCATTGCGTACGCGTTGACTGCGTGAGGCACGACTCTTGAGATCGGCCACACGCACGATATCGTCATACGCCATCCACAGTGCCAGCCAGCGCGCGACTTCGCGGGTGATAGCACCCTCCTCCGTCGTTGATTTATCTGCGCCTTCACCATCATGAAGGCGGACATTGGCCTCGGCATGACACACCAGACGCATGCGTTCCAGATAGAGCCTACCGTACGCAGCATCCTGATACTCAGTGACGCGTGCCAGACCCAGCGCCAGCAGTTCACGTGCTGCGATCGGAAATTCATTGAGTACTGAGGCTTCTGCGGCAGACACTGCCTCTGCCACTAGCCGCTTTGCAAAGGCGGCTTGCTGACGACCTTCATGGACCCACTGCCATGCGGCTTCAAAACCTGCAAGGCTGGCGTCTGCACCACGGCCGCTGTCGCGCACGATAGCGATGTAATCGTCTTTGGCAAACGGCAGCAATCCACTGCCAGCGATCGCGCCCAGCATCACCGCACTCACGACAGTACCGTTGTCGCGTGCAATGCGCTGCATGTCCAGCACATGATTCGCACGGCATGCGCTCTGCACGATGGAGAGCAGCGCTGCATCATCCAGACGGCCATCACCGAGATGACTGCGTTCTGCATTGGTCAAGGTGCGCGAGGATGAGGTAATGATCAGTGTGCGCTCGGGCGATGGCAGGCCGTTGCTCACAGCGCGGGCGGTTTCAAGCAGCTCGGAAGAAACCAGTGCATCCAGCCTGCCGGGGATGGGATTGAGACTGAAGACAGGATAACGTCCATCCAGCTGCGCCAAGGGCACCGGATACATCTCGAAAAAATATGTGGTCGCGCCAGTACGCTGTGCGACACCAGGGATGGAGGTACTTTGCGCTGCATACCCTGCATGACGCGCAATCGCGGTGAGCCATTCACTGAGTACACCACCACCCTCGCCACCGAGTGCGCCAATCAACACCGATATGGGCTGCGGCATGGTGGACGACGGTGGCCAGGTGTTTGACGACTCACTCGGGGCGCTTGCGAGACTCATGGTGCTGTGCTCTGGGTATGCATGGGGTTTCCAGCGATGGAGATTCTCGCCATGGAGTTCCTGCTCATTGATTTGCTACTCATGTGGTTGCGACGCATAGGATTGTTCATCATGCCGGTTGCAGAACACGCAGCACGGTCGATCGCAATGCGGCGATCAGGCGTTCATGCCAACGCGGATTTTGTATCACCTCAGCGCGATAAAAACTTGGGCACAGTGTTGCAGCATGCGCATTTTCGCCACACAAGCCGCAACCGACACAACCATCGATGACGGTCGCCACCGGATCCACCTTGAGTGGATCGGGATTGTCTTTGAGTGTCAGTGTGGGGCAGCCAGAGAGTCGCATGCAGGCGTGGTCACCGTTGCACACGTCTTCATCGACGCCGTATTTCACGCGCATCACGCGTTCACCACGTGCCTGCAACGCCGCCAGCCAGGGACGAATGCGTCGCTGTCGCTCGAGCTGGCATTCGCCTTCGGCGATGATGACCTTGAGCCCGTTGAAATCCGTGGTCAGTGCTTCTCTGACCACATCACGCATCACCGCAACGCGATACGAATGTACGGTACGCATCCACTTCACGCCCAAACCAGCCAGCGTATCTTCGATGGTGCGATTACTGGCGGTCAGACTGGCGAGCTTGTCACCAGCCTGCATTTTTGTAGCGGCTTCAGGTGTCGAGATGATTTCCTGCGTACCGGTGGCCGACGTGTAGCCGTTCTTGAAAATCAGTAGCACCGCATCGTCACCATTGAATAGCGCCGACTGCACACCGGTCAGCAAACCGTTGTGCCAGAAGCCGCCATCGCCCATGATGGAAATCACACGCCGCGACATCATCGGCGATACACCGGCACGACTGGCCAGGCTCATGCCGTAACCCAGAATTGAATGTCCTTGCGAGAAAGGCTCAAAGGTCGCAAACGAATGACAGCCGATGTCTGCCGCGACATGCACGGGACCGAGTTCCTGCTGTGCGAGCTTGAGCGCAGAGAACACCGGGCGCTCCGGACAGCCTATGCAAAAGCCTGGCGGACGCGCAGGCAAGGCTTTGTCCAGTTGTGACGCGATGCGGGTGCGACGCGTATCAGTCGCCTCCAGCAGTGCTTGCGCCTGAAGCGTGTCTGCATGAGAGAAGTGTTGCGCAAAAAATCGCAGCAGGCCGCGCATCATGACCTCGGGTGTCACTTCACCTGTCGCCGGAAGCAGATCCTTGCCATGCAAGACAGTTTGCAGATCGCGGCGTCTGAGTAATGTAGCGATTTCCTGTTCGATGTAATCGGGTGAGCCTTCTTCGATTATCAGCACTGCCCGTTTGCTACGTGCAAAATCAGCGATCTGCTCATGCACCAGCGGATAAGTCACATTCAAAATCAGCAGTGGCACGTCGGAGGTACCGAACACATCCGCCAGACCAAATTGCTGTAGCGAGCGCAGCAAGGCATTGCTCAGACCACCCTGAATGATGATGCCGATATCGGTGTGCTTGCCTTCGTACTGCTCATTCAAGCCATGCTTGACGATGTATTCACGCGCTGCCGGCAAACGCTCATCAATCTTGAGTTTTTCATGTCGGAAGGTCGCCGGTGGATGCGCGAGCCTGCTGTAATCAAAACTCGCAGGCTCAGTCAGTGGTGCTAACGAAGACACTGCCGGTGCACGATTGTCCTTGCTGACAAAACTGCCGCGTACATGACAGGCGCGTATGCGCAGCTCCATCATCGCGGGCATGTTGGATGCCTCGGACATCGCGAACGCATGCTCAACCATATCCACCATGGTCGACAATTCCGGCCTCGGGTCCAGCAGCAGCATGGTGGATTTCATTGCATAGGCGTGCGTGCGTTCCTGCACGACGGACGCACCCTCGCCATAGTCTTCACCAATAATCATCAGCACGCCACCCGTGACCCCAGGCGAGGCAAGATTGGCCAGCGCATCGGCCGCCACATTGGTGCCCACAATCGACTTCCAGGTCACCGCCCCCCGAATCGGGTAATGAATCGATGCACCCAGCATGGCTGCGGCCGAAGCTTCATTCGAGCAGGCCTCGACATGCACCCCGAGCTCACTGACCAGTTCGCGTGCCTGCACCATCACATCGAGCAAATGCGACACCGGCGCGCCCTGATAACCGCCGATGTAGGACACCCCCGACTGCAGCAAGGCCTTGGTAATGGCCAGAATGCCCTCGCCATGGAATGTCTCACCGTGACCTAGCCTGAGCTGCTGTATTTCTTTTTTGAAGGAGATTTCCATGAATTGGGTAACGGCTGAGCAATGTCACATTCTATGGCCAGCCGGCATCGCATTGCGCCGCGAAGGTCAGAAAAATCAAAGGTTTTGCCGCCGCTTCAGCGTGAATGAGGGTCTTGCTCGGATGCGGCACCGCATCTTATTTGATCGAGTAGCGCGAATCATCGGGGCGATAACCGGTCTACCTCACTGTTGATATTGTCATTCTGAAAAGTCCTCGTTTCCGCTATTTCTCTCGCTATTCCTCGAGTTTTCTTTCCATAAATATAAATTTACAGCAAGTATTTGCACTTATGCGCCACAATCTTTATTATGGGGTTCATTTTGTGACTCTTGGGTAAACAAATTCTCTACATAAGGAGAACCGCATGCTAATGTCGACTCAGGCCAACCGCCTGGCCCACGCTCTCATCAAGGCAAGAATGGGCGGAACGCTGATGCCATTGCTCAGCGCCGATGGGAAACTCTCCGTCGACGATGCCTATGATGTCGCACTCAGTATCGTGAAAATTCGCACTGCGCAGGGTGAGAATCCGATAGGCCGCAAGATCGGATTCTCCAATCAAAAGCTCTGGCATGTGTATGGCAAAGGCAGTCTGACGGCCCCGATCTGGTCGACCGTTTATGACAGCACGGTGCATTACGCGCTGGATAACGTGGCTACGCACAGCCTGAGCAAATCACAACAGCCTCGCCTGGAACCGCAGTTGGTTTTCAAGCTCGCACGCACGCCGGCACCGGATGCGACGCTGGAAGATATTTCCGATTGCCTGGAGTGGATTGCGCACGGCTTTGAGGTGGTTACCTCGCCTTTCCGCCACTGGGAGTTCGAGGCCGCTGATGCTGTGGCAGCCTTTGGACTGCACAAAGCATTGATCGTCGGCGAGCCGCGCATGATTTCGCGTCAGAGCCGTCGCAGCTTACCCGACGTACTTGCCTCGGCAACCATGTCCTTGTCGCGCAGTGTCGCCGGCACCAGCAGCTTGTGCGCAGCGGGTTTTGGTAGAGACGTTCAGGGCAGTCCGCTGCATGCACTGTTGGCGCTGCACCAGCAGCTGCAACAGCGCGAAGACGCGCCGAATTTGCAAGCAGGTGAAATCGTCAGCACCGGCAGCTGGACGAACGCTTTGCCGATCAAACGCGGTGAGGTGTGGTCGAGTGCATTCTCGCAACTCAACCTGGGTGGTCTGACGGTATCGTTTACCTGACACAACGCAAGCATTCACAATCCCCGGCTCGCTCGCCGGGGATTTTTTTTGCTCCATGAAGCTCCTACCTTCTTCGAAAAAGTCCATGCAGAAAGCATGACAATTTTGACAAGTGATGCCTAAAATGCAGCACTTTTCAACCCGAAGGAGCCTTCATGTCCACAAGCGATTCCACGCTTCCCCCTGTTGATGTCGGTATGAGCAATGCAGACCGCCTGAAAATTGTCGATGGGCTCAGTCACCTTCTCGCCGATACCTACACGCTCTATCTCAAGACCCACAATTTCCACTGGAATGTGACCGGGCCCATGTTCCAGACACTGCATCAGTTATTCATGCAGCTCTACACCGAGCAATGGGCGGCGGTTGATCTCATTGCGGAGCGCATACGCTCACTGGGCTCACCCGCCCCTGGCAGCTATGAAGAATTCGCCAAGCTCACCTCGATCAAACCGATTCAGGGTCAGCCTAAAGCGCGCGAGATGATGATAGAACTCGTCGAAGGTCAGGAAACGATTGCACGCGTGGCCCGCGCTATGTTCGGCTACACCGAACTGGCGTGCGATCAACCCACCTGTGAGTTACTTGCGCAGCGCATGCAGATTCATGAGAAGAATGCTTGGATGTTGCGAAGTTTGCTGGCGGAGTAAGCCGATTCCGCTTAACGGAGATTGAACAACCGTATCCCCGCCGCGTCCAGCTCACGCTGCTCTTTTTTTGCCGCGATTTGTTCAGCATTGCGTTCTTCGCGCTCAACCATGGCTTCCATTTTGGCCTGCTCGCGCTGAGCGACGAGCAATGCGGCTTTGGCTTCATTGAGCTGGACGCGTGCTGCGGCGGTTTGTGATTCGACGCGCAGACGCAGACCACGCAAATGCTCCAGGAACTGACGGTAGGCGATGTTGTCGCTGATTTTGTGGGATTCTTTTTGTGTCGCGTTGTACCGCTCGACATAGTCTGCACGCAGTTTGTCGATGTGGGCTTCGCTGCCTTCGAGTTTTTCCACGCGGGCGCGAGCTTCGACGACGCGGGCGTGAGCCTCGCGAGTAGCGTGCTGTGCGCGTTCTGCAAGGATGTTCCAGCAGTTGTTCATGGTTCGGGCTTTGCAGTGATACCGCCTGTTATGGGCTCAGGCCGGTGTCTCATAGACCCAGCAATTGCCGAATGTTCTGACGGGTAGTGGCATGATCCACCTCGGCATGCATGTCTTGCACAAGAAAAGCTTCCAGCTGCGTGCGCAGCGCAATCGCCTGATCAATCTCGGGATTGGAGCCCATTTCATAGGCACCCACCGAAATCAGATCCTGATTCTGTTGGTACAAGGACCAAAGCCGGCGTACACGATTGGCGAGCTTGAGCTCATCAGCCGGCAATAAATCCTGCATGACCCGCGAGATCGATCCATTGAGATCAATCGCCGGATAGTGCGCAGCATCAGCGAGCTTGCGAGATAACATTACTTGCCCATCCAGTGACGCGCGTGCGATATCGACGATAGGATCCTGCGCATCATCACCTTCAGCGAGCACGGTATAGATCGCTGTAATCGCGCCATAGCCATGACGTCCAACACCAGTGCGCTCGATCAGGTTCGGCAGCAAGGCAAATACAGAGGGCGGATAACCTTTGGCGGTAGGTGGTTCACCGATGGCGAGACCAATTTCACGCTGGGCATGCGCTACTCGAGTGAGACTGTCCATAAGCATCAGCACGTTCTTGCCCTGATCACGAAAATATTCAGCGATCACATGCGTCAGGTGCGTGGCTTTCAAGCGCATCACGGGTGAGACATTGGCAGGTGCCGCAATCACGATGGATTTGGCGCGACCCTCGGGGCCCAGCACTTCGTTAATGAAGGCCTGCACTTCGCGTCCACGTTCGCCAATCAAACCGATCACTACGACATCGGCTTTGGTAAAACGCGTGATCATGCCCAGCAATGAGCTCTTGCCGACGCCAGAACCTGCAATCAAACCGATACGCTGTCCCCTGCCCATAGTAAGCAGACCATTGATGGCCTTGACACCCACATCAAGTATCTGATTGATCGGACCGCGCTCCATGGGATTGAGGGGCAATCCCAACAGCGCAAGCTTGTCAGGGCAATCAGGTACCGGGCCACCATCCAGCGGTTGGCCGAATGCGTCAATCACGCGACCCAGCAAGGCATCGCCCAGGCGGGCTTCGGATGAATTGGCGAGCACACGAACGGCCGCGCCGGGACCAATACCGATGGGCTCGGTAAAAGGCATCAGGAAAAGTGTCTGGTCATTGAAGCCGACGACTTCGGCCGAGATTTTGTTGCCGCTGTTACCTTCGATTTCGCACAAGGCACCCAGTGGCGCCATGATGCCGCGCGCTTCGAGCGTCATGCCGACCAACCGGACCAGCGTACCCGTATGGCACGCGGGTGGCGTACGGGTCTGCGAGATCAGACGCTCGACCACATCGGCATAATCAATCGTGGTTGTCATCGTCGCTGCTCGAGGTTGCAACTGCGGTGACATCTTCAACATGCTGACTGCCACGCTGTGATTCGTTCAGACGATCGCTGAGTCGCCCACCGCCGGCCTGCCAACCGGGTGCCGCGGGTTGGCTGAGTGATTTTTTGAGGCCATCAATGCGACGCTGCATCAGGTCTTCGACCACACTGCCATCGAGCGAGACGCGCACGCTGCCGCGCTCAAGCAGCGAATCAGGTCGCAGAATCATGCTGTCGCCGAATTGAGCGACTAAGGGTCGGTAGGATTCGAGATCTTCGTGATTCAGATGCACGATCACGGCTTTTTCGCCAGAGGCGTTCAGTTCGCGCAGGCTGTTGTCTACCAGTCGGGAAATCGTTTGTGGCGATTGCGCGAGCTCGCCGCGCACCAGTTGCTCAGCTAAATGCACGCTCAGTTTTTTGACAGGCTCGAACAAGGCATCGGCATCAAAGCTGAGTTTTTGCAGCGCTTCCTGCAAGGCCTTGAGTTGAGTGATCTGCGCGTCATGTTCTTTTTGCAGCTCTTCTCTGGCCTGTGCCCTGCCTGCCTCAAGACCTTCGTTGTAGGCGGTCTCGCGGGTTTCGGCTCGCGCTTGATTTCTTGTGGCCTCGATTAGTGCGGCAAAAGATTCGCCTGAAAGATCAGGTTTTGCAGATCCGCTGGCAACCGTGGGCGATGCTTGCACCTGTTCAGGCACAGGGCCGCTTGCAAGCTCAGGAGCCGGGACCTCGACGGCCTTTGCGTCTGCGCTGTTTGAGATGATATTTTCAGTACCTGAAGATTGCTCTTCAGTGATTTCCGACGCGACCGCGAGGGGACTGGTATCCGCCTCCAGAGCAGCTTCCGCATCGGCTCCGGCTAGAGTATCGGTTTCATCTTCATCGCCATTCGCGACTAACAGAGCATCAGTATGCTCTGCGGCAGTGATGGTCTCATCCTGCTCTGTCTGCTCAGTGAAACCATCAGCGCTCTGCGCTGACATCGCAGCATCGGCGGTGAACGAGTTTTCCTGCGCTGCCATGGTCGCATCCGCAGCGGCAGTCGACGGTTGCGACACAAAGCCACTGGCAGCCCTGGCTTCGGCAGCAAATGCAGTCGCACCCGTCAGATCGGCCAGCTCGATCACTTCGTCGAGTGCAAACGCACCCATGTCTTGCCCGCTGATCAGGGGATCGGATTCGAAGCGAAATTCGGATCGCTCGTCCGGTGCCACAGTAAATGACTGACTTTCCTCGACCAGCAGGTTCTGCACCGCGAATGGATTGGCGACCGGATCGAACATCCGGTTCGGCATGTATTCGTGGCGCCGACGCGCTGTGTGAGAAGACTCAGACAAAATCAGCTCCGCCTGATGCAAGGATCAGTTCGCCCTTCTCGGACAGTTTTCGGGCCTGACGCATGACTTTCTTTTGTGCGTCTTCGACTTCGGTCATGCGCAGAGGACCTTTGGATTCCATATCGTCGACAAACATGCCCCGTGCACGACTGGACATATTGTCGAGGAACTTGTTCTTGACATCGTCAGTTGCGCCCTTGAGCGCCACCATGAGCATATCCGGTTCGACCGCGCGCATGAGCGCCTGGATACCACGGTTGTCCACCCCTGCCAGATTTTCAAAGCTGAACATATTGTCCTGAATACGCAGCGCGAGTTCTTCATCAATCTGCCCCACGCCTTGCATGATCGCAGACTCGAGCTCAACCTTGGTGAAGTTCATGATCTTCGCTGCTGCCTTCACACCACCGAAACTCGATGAGGACGAAGACGCATTGTTGGAGAACTGTGCCTTCATGATGGTTTCGAGTTCTTCCATCGCCGATGGCTGAACCGTATCGAGGCTGGCCACGCGCTGCACCACTTCCGGACGCGCTTCTTCGGGCAGGAAGGCCAGCACATCGGCCGCAACTTCAGACTCGAGCACGGACAGAATGATGGCGGTGACCTGCGGATGTTCGCCGCGAATCATTTCGGCGATCGCACGCGCATCCATCCACTGCAAAATTTCCAGACCACGGCTGGCGCGGTTAGGCATGATGCGAGACAGCACAGAGGCTGCCTTGTCAGGGCCCAGTGCCCGTTTCAGCACGGTCTCGACATAATCGGTCGTCCCGAGCGACAGGCTGGTTTGTTTTTTCAGTGTATCGACAAACTGATCAAGCACGGCATTGACGGCCTCTTGGGACAAGTCAGCCACCGACACCATCGCCGCACCGAGTTCCTGTACTTCTTTGGGATCAAGGTAGCTGATGATGTTCGATGCAAGGTCTTCACCCAGCAACAGCATCAGCACAGCAGCGCGCTGTGTGTTGGTGAGCTCGGCCAGCTCGCGCCTGAGTTCTTCGGACATGGGCGGAGGCCCGCCGTCGGGCTTGGACGCGTCTGCAGTAGTTTTTGGATCTGCCATAAATAACCTCTATCGTTACCTCTGTCGCTCTACGTTATTATTTTTTGACTACGTTACTTGAACGCAGCATGTTCTTGACCATAAGAACCACCCGACTCTGCTCTTTTTCAGTCAGTAGTTTGACCAGAATGAGCTTGTCGTCATAACTTTTTGCATCGCCCAGCAATTCCGTCGGAATCGCCATGGCTTTTTTGGCCGGCTTGAACTTGTCTCTCATTTCAGCAAAATTTTGAGAATCAGTTTCAGCTGCAGCTGCATCGCCAGCAGCGGGCTTGTCTTTGTTGCCCGTCGCCTTGTCGCCCGAAGGTTTTGCGTCAGCGGTCGCCACTGCGGTGCTCACCGGCTTGGCCGGATCTTTAGAAGCCGCGTCTACGGCTCCCGCTGCTGCGGTCTTGACCGCCGGTTTGGCTGCAGCCGCAGCAGTTTTTACCGGGACGGCGGCACTGCCCGTTGCGGTCTTGGCTGCGACTGCGGCGGTCTTTGCTGCCACTGCGGTAGTCTTGGCTGCCACTGCGGTGGTCTTTGCGGGAATCCCTGTTGTCTTCGCGGGCACGCCACCCACACGGGCTGGCACTGCCGCGGTCTTGGCAGGTACTGCGCCAACCCGGGCAGGCACTGCCGCTGTTTTCGCAGCGACGGCGACCGCTCTCGAGGGTACCACTGCAGCCTTGGCGGGCACTGCAGCGGCGGTTTTTACCGCCGGTGCCGCAGGCCGGGGGGCCTCAGGTTTTTTTGCATCTGCCATGATGTTTCCGTTTCAGTGTTTGGTCAGTGAAGATCAGGACTTGACCATGTTTTTCAATACCAGCGCCACACGACCGGATTCCTGCGATACCAGCATGCGGATCAACGCAACTTTGTCATCATAGCTGTTGGCGGTATCGAGCATGTCAGCGGTGAAGGTTGGTTTCTTCGGCTTCATGGCCTGCATACGCGCCTTGAGTTCTTCCAGGGTCTCGCCTTCCTGCATCTCGATCTCGCCCTCAGCCAGCTCGGCCTCGCCCTCTTCTTCGGCGGCGGCCAGCGCAGCAGCCTCTTCCTCGGCCGCCAGCGCAGCCGCTTCTTCTTCGGCGATGCGTGCTTCTTCGGCTGCGAGTTCTTCTGCTGCGGCTTGCTCTTCTGCAGCGATCTTGGCTTCTTCGGCCGCCTTGGCCTCTTCCAGTGCCTTGACTTCCTCGGCTGTGGGTGTCACGACAGGCGGCATGATCTGATTGATTGTCGGGCCTTTGACCAGTGGGCGTACCACCGCCAACATGAAGACAATGATCACAAGTGCAGCCAGACCGATTTTAATGAAATTCTGAATATCGCCATTTTCATACCAGGGCTTGGGTGGCTCCGGTGCCAGTGTTTCGAAACGTGCTGGCGCTACCGTCACGACGTCACCCCGCGCTTCGCTATAGCCCACAGCACTGCGAACCAGATTGAGCATGCGATCGAGTTCCTGCGCTGTGTACGGAATTGTTGTGGGCGCACCCGGTGGCAGAGGCTTGCCATCAGCGGGTGGTGGCGCTGGACGCTCAGCGACAACCACAGCAACCGTCACACGCGAGATGTTACCCAGTGAATTCTTCACGTGACGTACCGAGCGATCCATTTCAAAGTTACGTGTGGATTTGGTGGTCACGATTTCATTCGTGGCTGGTTTTTGTTCGTCCGTGTTGGTATTTTTCGTCAGGTCAGCATCGGGTGGTGGCGAGTTACTCATCGCACCAGGAATACCTTCCGGATCCAGCTTGAACTTACGCTCGGTTGTCAGCGCTTCGGAACGCGGCTTGACGCCCTTGTCTTTGTCATCAAAATCTTCTGTCGTGGTTTCGACCTGGGTGTAATCTAGCGTCAGGTTAACCTGCGCCTGCACGGCGGCCTCGCCAACGACGGGTCCCAGCAATTCTGTCACGCGATTGCGATAGGTTTCTTCGGTACGCTGCTTGTGTGCCATCTGGGCCATGGTCAGTCCCATGGCTGCATCTACCTGATTTTCTTCGGTCATCAGATTGCCCTGATCATCCACCACGGAGACATTCTGTGGTGCCAGATAAGGCACACTGGACGAGACCAAATGGACAATGGCTTTCACCTGAGGCGTTGACACGCCACGACCGCTGTGCGGTGTCACCACTACAGAAGCTTTCGGTGTTGCGCGTTCGCGCACAAAAACACTCTGCTTGGGCAGAGCGAGGTGAACGCGTGCCGCCTTGATAGTAGAAATCTGCATAATGCTGCGCGCAAGCTCCTGCTCGATCGCGGTGTTGTACTGCACCTGTTCCATGAACTGACTGGTGGTCATGGAGGATTTGTCTTTCAGTGATTCCATGCCGATAGGCTGTGCTTCTTTCGGAATACCCTGACCTGCCAGAAAAATACGCGCTTCGTGATAGCGCGACTCAGGCACGGTGATTTGTCCGCTGCTGGTATCGACTTTGGGTTTGAAATCACCTGCTTTCAGTGCTTCGATCGCAGCTTGTTTATCGTTTTCGGTCATGCCGGGCATGATGGGACGATATGGTGTGGTCTGGGTAAACTGGAACGACATGGCGGCAATCACCAACACCAGCAGAATCGTCAGCGGTATCAGAGCACGACGCACGCTGGGCTGCTTGAGTACGCCATCCATCCATTCGCGGAAGACAGAAACGCCGCTGCTCACGCCACGCAAGGCTTCGGGCAATTGCGTGCCCGGCGCCGGCATACCGGAGGTCGCGATGGGCATTGCCGCAGTAGCACCATCACCGGCACCGTTGGGTGTCGCCGGTGGTAGTTGCGGCGGCATGCCGCTTGGGTTCATTGTCGCTTCAGCCATGATTCACTCTCTGTTCAGTCATCTGCTTGTTTGTCTGCGCATTCATCTGCTGGATTACACAGGCATATTCAAAATATCTTCGTAAGCCTTCAATACCTTGTTCCGTATCTGCATCGTCGCTTCAAAGGCCAGCGAGGATTTCTGCATCGCGAGAACGACATCGGTCAGAGGCACATCCTCCCCGCGGTCATAGGCTTGTCGCAGGCTGCTCGCGTGCTGCTGGATATCATTCGTTTTAACGACAGCCGCTTCGATCGCTTCACCAAAGGTCGGCTTGCCGACCTCCGGTGCTGGTACGTTGAGCAAAGGCGGCGTCGTCTTGCCCGATGAATCCACCTGATGCTGACGCAAGGTAGCCAGCATGGAATCGATGTTGGCTTGGCTATTGATTTTGTTGATCATGTTCTTGACTCCCTGCTCAGGCGGCTACGGCCATGGGTACACCACGTTCGCGGAATTGCGCCATCTTGTAGCGCAGTGAACGAGGACTGATGCCGAGTTTTTTTGCAGCTTCGTTACGGTTACGCGTCGTCTGAATCGCAGCCATGATGGCCTGGTACTCGCTGCTCTTGACTGCCGTCGACAAATCGACAGCCTCGGCATTTTGCGCATCAGCGACTTCACGCTGACCATATTTCATCAATTGCGAGTGCGTAGTTACAGGGAGCGCTTGCGATACCGGCGATGCGATTATCTTTTCATCGGTTTCGTCGAACATGAGTTCGGCTTCGGTGATGATGTCGCTGTTGCACAGTACCAGCGCGCGCTGAACCACGTTTTGCAGTTCACGCACATTGCCGGGCCAGCGATAGTGTTGCAGCAGTTCGATCGCACGCGGCGAGAGTTCGATCTGACGATCTACCGGACCGTAGGCACGCAGAAATTGCATGACCAGCGGCAGAATGTCGCCCGGGCGCTCGCGCAGCGGCAGCACGGATAACTTGAATGCACTGATACGGAAATAAAGATCCTCACGGAACTCGCGCTCGGCAATCGCTTCGCGCAAATCTTTGTTGGTAGCGGCAACGAGACGCACATCGAGTTCGATGGGTGCGTTACCGCCAAGACGTGTGATTTTGCGTTCCTGCAGCACGCGCAGGAGTTTGGTTTGCAGGTGATACGGCATTTCGGCGATCTCATCAAGGAAGATGGTGCCGCCATGCGCTTGTTCGAACAGACCGCGATGCTCTTTCAAAGCGCCGGTAAAAGCGCCCTTCTCGTGACCAAACAATAAATCTTCAATCAGGTTTTCAGGCAGCGCGGCACAATTCATGGCAACGAACGGGCCATTGCGGCGCGGTGAGGCATCATGCAGTACACGTGCGAGCACTTCCTTACCGGCACCCGTGGGACCTGTGACTAGGGCCGAGACCTGGGTCTGCGCAACACGGCGCGCGAGTTCAAGCAAATGCTGACTGTTAGGATCAACAAAGACAAAAGTCTGCGGACCACTGCGCTGCGGCTCGGGACGGCGCGGCGCGAGTGTGAGCGATTCACGCCAGACATCCACCGACCAGTCATCAGCCGCCACCACCTGATAAGCACCGCAACGCATCGCTTCGACAGCCAGCTCGAAACGATTGCGATCGATGCGGCACAGCACCGGCACGGCATGACCAAAGGATTGGGTGAGTTTCTTGACTTCTTGCAGCAGGCTGACGTCATTCATCAGGCGGATAACCACCAGCCGCGCACGCGCCAGCCCTTGCTTCAGGTCGTCGAGTGTCGCGACCGGCAGCAGCTGCAGTCCGGCAGCGGCAAGCTGTTCGCGCTCATTCGGGCCGACCGCGGACTTCGGGTCCAGCCACAACGCGGGATGCGAGATTTCGGTAGGTGCTGTCACTTTGATTGCCTCTGAAAACATGGAGTGCTTTCTTCATAGCAATCCTTGTGCCAGATAATCTAGCGAGGAAACATGCGGGTTTTCAGGGGATCTGTCGGATCGGCAGGGGTTTGCCGGGGGAGGAAGAAGCCGTCCGCTTTTGGGGGGACGGAAAGTCGACAGTCCATTCACTAACGCCCCCGCGAGGTGGCTGTTTGCAAAATGGGTGCCTGCTGGCCGGCTTAATCAGCCTCCTCATCGGCATGGCCCAAGTCATCGGATAGGCAACGAAAGACGCTGGATCCCGGCCTACGCCGGGATGACGGTTTTTAGGGCGTCAGCTCATGAAAGCCTAGACACACACCAAGAGAGAGTCGGGCGAGACCCCTATCGTTAAAATTTTACAAAAAATGATTGGCTCAATCGATAGCGTTAGCTAGAATTAGCTAACAATAAATCAAGCACCGAGGCGGCGATGAATCCGATCAACATTCATTCAGCGAAAACGCAATTGTCCAAACTCATTGAAGCCGCCGAGCGCGGAGAAGAAGTCATCATCGCCCGGGCGGGCAAGCCGGTCGCCAAACTGGTGGCACTAGAAAACCAGAAGTCGCCGCGCAAAGCTGGCAGCATGAAAGGTCGCTTCGAGGTGCCGGAAAGCTTTTTCGAGCCGCTGCCCGAGGACATCCTGGATGCCTTCGAGGGCAAAGTGTGAATTTGCTCCTGGATACGCACATTTACCTTTGGTGGCTCATCGACTCCCCTGCCCTGTCACAACGGGCGCATCAGATGATCGAAGATGCCGATCAGGTTTTCGTGAGCGTAGTGTCGATCTGGGAAGCCGGCATCAAATGGCGCGCTGGCAAATTGCCCGTATCGCCTGAGACGCTGGTTGAGGGCATGAACCAGAATGGTCTGAGTGCTCTGCCCGTGAACATGGCGCACACGCTGCAATTGACGCAGCTGCCCGATCATCATCGCGACCCGTTTGACCGGATGCTGGTGGCACAGGCGATGGCGGAGCCGATGTTTTTGCTGACCTCAGATCGGTCGCTGGCGGGTTATGGTGATTTGGTGCGGGTAGTCTGATCAGTGTCTCCGGATATGGTGCAGCGGGACTTTATTCCGGATTAACCGGGCTTTTGTTCCGGAATTTACGGCCGTTCATTCCAAGATTTACGGTGCACGGTTCCGGGATTTACGTGTCGATCATAACCGGTCCCGCGTAGGGATGAGACCAAACTACTCCGGACAATCCTGATAAGCACTTCGCAAACAAAGCGCAGCCAATTCCAGTGCCTCGGATTTTTTTTCCTGCCTAAGACCCTTGCTGGCCTTATCAAATAGCGCAGTGGCCTGGGGTTCGCCATTGACTCGTGCAATCTCAGCCCAGACTAATGCTTTGGCAGGTTCTTTGCGCCAGCCCTCACCCGACAAATAGAGCGACGCGGCCATGAGCTGGGCGGCGGGGTGACCTTTGCGAGCGGCTTTCAAGTACCAGGACAGCGCAACCGCACCATCTTTTTTCACGCCCAAACCGGATCGGTAGGATTCGCCCAGCATGTACTCCGCTTCGGTATATCCCGCAGCCGCCGCAGAAGAAAACCATTTGTACGCAACATCATGATTGAGCGAGATGCCTCTGCCGTGATGATGGAGCGTTCCCAGGTTGTACTGGGCCTCGGGCAGTCCTGCCTCAGCGGCGCGGTTATACCAGCCAAGCGCGTCCGAGTAACTCTGCACGACGCCAAGACCATGCTCGTACAGATAACCCAAATTATTTTGCGCACGGACGTCACCCTTGTTAGCAGCCTTGCGCAGTGCGCGTTCGGCGGTCGCGTAGTGGCCGCGCTCGATCGCTTTCATTGCAACGCCTATATCCGCCTGTGCAGCGCTGCAGATCAGCAGCACGATCAAGGCAGATAGCCTGGCGATGGCGTTCATGCGAGCTTGCGTACCGTCGTCGGTGTGGTGGATTCGCTGCAGCCCGTGGCGGCTGCAGGTTTGCGCATGAAACCCTGACAGCGCTGGCCGTCAGCGCGCAGTACTTCGATGGCGGGAAGAATGCGGCTTTTGAAGCCCATCAGCCGGCAAGAGTAAGGCATCTTGGGATCCCAGCTCACGGCGAAGTGGCGGCACTGCCAGCAGTTCGGCGCCTCTTCCTGTTCAGTGAGCTTGGGCGTATTCATTTCTTGTTGCGTCGTTTGTTTTGATAGTCATTCCAGGCGCGAAAGCTCGCAGCAGCGAATACCCCTGCCAAAATCACAACACCGAGCAAAGCCTGAAAAAACTCACCCACCGTCATGTCCGGTGGCAGGAAGCGCTCGGGGTGCAGCACCACCATCACCAGAAACAGCCCAATCGAAATCAGTGAAATGCGAAGCAGCCGAAATGCGATGCGGCTGCGCTTGTCATTGTTGTCCATACCAGCCTAGGAGCGAACTACTCTACGACCCGTATTTTGTCACAGGCGAAGAGGACACGCCGGCCGGACTTGTGATCCGGCCTGTGTCACTTCGGACGGGATCAACCGCCGAGGAGCTTGAGTACGGTTTGCTGGCTCATGTTCGCTTGTGCGAGCACAGAGGTCGCCGCCTGCTGCATGATTTGAGTTTTCGCCATCTCAGTCGATGCGGCTGCGTAGTCGGCATCCTCAATCTGACTGCGGGATGCAGACAAATTCGTCGATACATTCGACAGGTTGTTGATCGTGTGCTCAAGCCGGTTCATCACCGCACCCATCGTCGCACGCGTCGCGTTGACCTTGTCCATGGCTGTATCCAGCAGAGCCAGCACAGACGATGCACCTTCGCGAGTGTTAATTCGTGTACGTCTTTGCTCGACATTAAGGTCTACGTCGCCTGTGATCTCACCTGTGATAGGACCACCTTTACCGAAATCTGCAAGATCAATTGTGATCATCTGGTTGGAACCGGATCCTACCTGGAAGGCCAGTCGGCCGACACGCGGCGGGTCCAGATCGGTGCTTGCGCGACCGCCAAAGGTACCTGCCTGAAATCCGAGTGAAGCGAAGTTACTGTCTTCTCCAAAGCCCTTGACCCCAGCCGATACGGTGAAAGGTTTGCCAGTTGCTCGTACCAATGCCTCCTGATCGGATGGAGGAGCACCGATGGGCGATGGCAGACCGAGTGGCAACAACGCAGGATCGGAGATCATGCGTACAGTACCGTACAAGGTCTTCGCTCCGAGCGCCTTATTGCTTACATAGACAGGGTCTGTTCCGTCATGGTCCTTGGCAGCTCTTAGTCCAATGACGTCGTTGTTACCTACACTGTTTGCCGTGACAGACTCAATTTTGAGTGTGGCATCGTCGGATGCTACCGCTGCGCCCGTGAGGCTGAATGGCGTACCCGCAATCGTTGACGTGATCGTGATTGTCGTACCACTGTCGTAGCTGACCTCGACGTTTCTTATTTCACCAGCGTCGATTTTCTCCTGAATTTTCTGGAATAAGGCCGATGCAAGATCAGTGCCGTTGGCAATAGCCGCATCTGTATCGGAGGTAATAGTGACGCCATTGATCACCACACTAGCAGTGTCATCGCTATTTGTATTGGCAGCATCAGCACCCAACACAATTCGCGACACCTGCTCTATCGACCCGCCTTTTTCGAGTCCAAAGCTGGCAGCGGTAAGATCTTTTACACCACCGTCAAACCAAACTGACACGTTACGGCCGTCAGACTCAAGCGTTACGCCATTACCGTTGTCACTTGCCGTCACGCCATGCTGCCCCACCCGCTGATTGATGGCATCGATAACCTTGGCCCTGCGGGCAGAATATGCCTCACCTTTTTCAAAATCAACCTCAATCGTCGTACCATTGACGAATAGGTTATATGTTCCAGAATCCGGGTAGGCGGTGTAGGTGCTCAAGCCTTTGCTTACCACAGGATTTGCTTGCGCTCGTACGCCAGTCTCTGAGCTATGCGAGTTAATGGCGGCAGCCAGAGCTATGGCACTAGAACTCGGGTCGCTACTGGCAGCAACCCGGTTCGACAGATTATCGTCGGCTGAGGATGTCGCGCGTATCTTGATCCCATTGATGACCAAATCGCCCGCATTCAATGGCTTGAAATCGGCCGGTACGTTCTTTGCCACGGTTTGCGTCGGCATAGTTGCAGCAACACTGTCGGTTTCTACAGAATACGTAAACGGTGTTCCGGCCGTATTGGCGCTTAAAGTTAACTCACTGATACTGCGACCAGCCGCAGCAGTCACGCCCATTACCGATGCTTTTGTATTGATAGCTTCTACAAGCGCATCCCTGATATCTTGGGCAGTTTCGACTGCCGGATTTGCCGTTGAATCGACTTCTGCTTCAAAGGTATAGCCGTTAATGGTCACACTAAATATCTCGCCATCAACCAGTGCACCATCATCGATGGTGATCGCTTCAAGCTGCGCTTGTGGCATAACCACGGGAGCGCGCATATCCGTATTGAATACAGATTGATTTTTGGTGAAATTACCTTCGATTAGGCCGGCACGACTGATATCACCGGTCGCAGACGATGTCAGCACAACAGGGGCCTGCACCCTGGATTCCAGAGAAACCGTGCTGCTCTGCACCCCTTCACGCAAACCAATACGCGTGCCAAATAAGTCTGAATTCGAATCCGTTTCAAACCTGACCTCAATGTTGCGTCCATCGGTAGCCAAGAGGGTCACGCCTTGAGAATCAAAACCTGTATCAATCGCCTTTACGCCCGTGCGATCGCTTATTGCGTTAATCGCAGCGACGACACTGGATCGAGTTTGCCGGGTATTATTCAAGGTTGTCGTGATGTCGGCGCTGGCAAATCCATTGATGAATACGGTGCCGGTCGCCACAGACTCTGCTGACATGGCCCGACCAGTCAATACATTCTCATTGACTTTGGCATACACCCCGGTACCGGGCAGCATGGTTGAATGGGTCCGTGTCGTTTCGACCAAACCATTCAGCGTTGTGGATCCGGGTGACATCGTCAGTTTAGCGACATCGCCCTCGTTCGCTGCAAAATCAATGACCAGCGTCGTGCTGCCTGGTGCATATCTGACACTTCTGCCGGATTCAGCGCCAAAGGCCGTGCTTGAATTCAGCGTTGCGGCAATCTTGGCAGTCGCCAGTACCGAGGTGCTCTCTGCAGCCGTAATTTGAACGGCGACGCCACCGATGACCACGGTACCAGGAATGGGCGTTCCGGAGATCGCAATAGTTTGTGTTTCACCTGCCGTGATTCCAGAATCACGCGCACGACGGTTGATTGCTGCTGCTTTGGCTATTGCGCTGCCTGAGGCATTATTTGGCGGTGACAACAGGTCGTCATCAGCACTTGAAGCACCAATCTCGATGCCATTAATCTGCAGATCACCCGCGCGCAGCGAGGGAATGCTGCCGGCAACATTGACTGACAAAGATACTGCCCTGCTGCTGATGTCTTCCGCATCACCATCAGAATTTCTAAAAGTGTAAGTCAAGGAACCTGACAGTACACTGGCATTAAAATCATCTGTGTCGCTAAAGGAAATAGTGCCATTCACGGTATCGAGTACACCCGTCATGGTGATTTCTTCGCCAGTTTCTGTGGTGAATATGGCACTTGCAACATCACCAGACCCCGGATATTCGATCGTCAAAGATCCACTTTTCAGAAACTTTCCACTGTCAGTAAAAGTTTCTTTTGCGTTGGTAATCGCATTTCGTGCAGGTGCATCCGGGTTGGTATAACTGAGGTCGCTTGGTGGATACACTGTAATTTTATCGACATCGCCATCGCTCGCCGTATAAGTAAACTTGATGGTGTCGACACCATCAAATTCCACCGTGCGGCCTGAATCTACAGAGAACTGATCATCTTCGCCCAATTTCTCCGTGATGAAAGTAAGATAGGAGGCTAAATCTCCATCGTCGAAATCATCTGCAGTGACATTAATCTCGACCCCTGCGATTGTAATGAAGCCTGTCGACGTCGATGTCGACGGCGTTCCAGAAAAAACAACTTCCTGTCTCTCGCCAACACCATCACCATCATCTGTACCCGCCAGGGTTCTGACAGTCGTTGGATCAATCAGCACACTGCCAAACTGGCTAACCGAGGTTGTTTTGAATACCGGCATTTCCCCTACCCGCTCACCGGCGGTGCCATTCAGCACAGGAAAGCCGTTCCATTCGGTGACATCTGCAATCCTGACGATTTCCTGCTTGAGTTGCTGGAATTCCAGGTCAAGATAGCTTCGCTGCTCGTTTGCGTTGGTATCGTTGACTGCCTGAATCGCGAGCTCACGCATACGGATCATCATGTCCGTGATCTCGTTGGTCGCGCCTTCTGCGGTCTGAATCAAGTTAATGGCGTCACCCGCATTACGAACCGCCTGGTTCAGACTACGAATCTGATGTGACATTCTCGTAGCGATCGCCATGCCAGCCGCGTCGTCACTGGCGCTGTTAATACGCTTGCCCGTGGACAGCTGCTCCATCGCCTTCGACATGCTTCCTTCGGTCCGCTTCAGCGCTGACTGCGAAAAAAGTGCTTTGGTGTTTGTATTGATGACTGCCATTCTGGTTTCTCCTTCCGGCTCCAGGGTCCTGCTTAAATAATCTCGGGGCGATACCCGTCAATAGAAATCTAAGCAAACCTTATGCCAGATAAAAACTCTATTTAATTCAATTAGTTACAAGAATTCAGGGTGAGCTTAAATCCCCGGCAAATCCAAAGTGGCAAAATCTGTCGAAATTCCGGCAGCAAATTGCCATTATTAAAATAATAATTAAACTTCTTAATCCTGGTGCGCCTGTACCGCACAGAGTCCGAGGACATCTGCCAAAGCGTCATACTCTTTTAGTAATTCCGGGTGCTCTGGGAACAAGGAAAGCGCAATACCAGCTGCCTCGAACGCCTCCGCCAAATCCAAATTGCAGCGCAACGAGCGAATCAGCATCGAGTGGGTAAACACCGTTGCCTGCGCGCCCTGCATTTCAATTAACTGCTTCAACAGATCAACCGCCTGCGGCCAGTCTTCACGAACTACCGCCAACAGCGAGGTAATCGCAAGGATGTCCTCGCTCTCAGGGTAAAGCGCAAGACCAGCGTCACCCAGCGCATAAGCCAATGCATCCCTGTCCTCGCCCATCAGAGCCTGAATGGCAATTCTTATTTCATGAGGAGAAAATCGTGAAATCTGCATAGCGCTGAAAGCTTGTCCGCTGTCAGCATTAATAATTAGTTCCCGCGCGAGGTTGGCCATGAACAATAAACTCCTTAAGCAACGAATTAGGGCAACAACACATATCGATGTTGACTTACAAGATGACTTGCGAAGCGCTAATAAGCAAATCTGATGCCAACCAATCCGACACACCTTCAGCCTGAGCTTGCCCAAACTTAAGCCAATCCCATACCCACTCTCGAAGCAGCAAACACGGATAAAAACCTCTCTTTGTAGGGCCTACCCTCGTTGCAGCGGCAAAAAAGTGGCAATGCCTTGCCGCAGCGGCCAATACTTTCCACAGCGATGGCGAGTGGCAGCTGCAAGGCTGGAGAATCCACTACCGCATGAAAATCAATGAAAAACAGCGCCTTGCAAGGAAATACCAGGTCGGCACAGTTTCTGCTAGCATGTTCGCAAACCAACTTGGATTGTCAAAAAATGGACATTCGAACAAAAAATCAAAGCCGGGATATCTGTGACCGGTCGATATTGATCACCGGGGGTACCGGATCATTTGGCAAGGCTTTCGTCCGCGCCGTTCTCGACCATTGTCCCAAAGTGAAGAGACTGGTCGTATTCAGTCGCGATGAGCTCAAACAGTTTGAAATGCAGCAGGAGTTCCCCGCAGACCAGTACCCTGCCCTGCGATTTTTTATCGGTGATGTACGTGATGAGCGCAGGCTCCGGCGTGCTCTTGAAGGTATTGACACTGTGGTCCATGCTGCAGCGCTCAAACAAGTACCGGCTGCTGAGTACAACCCCTTCGAATTCATCAAGACCAATATCATGGGGGCGCAAAATCTGATCGAGGCCTGCATGGATATGGGTGTCAAGCGCGTGGTGGCACTATCCACCGACAAGGCAGCTGCTCCAATCAATCTCTATGGTGCAACCAAGCTCTGCAGTGACAAGCTGTTCGTTGCGGCCAACAATTTCAGAGGTGAACGCGATCTGCGCTTCTCGGTCGTCCGATATGGCAATGTCATGGGTTCGCGTGGCTCAGTAATTCCCTTCTTTATGAACAAAGCCAAGACCGGCGTGCTGCCGATCACCGACCCGAGCATGACTCGGTTTAATATTTCGCTCGATGATGGCGTCGAGATGGTCTTGTGGGCGCTGGAGCAAGCGGTCGGTGGCGAGATCTTCGTACCAAAAATTCCCTCCTACCGTATCACCGATGTCGCCGAAGCTGTTGGCCCGCACTGCAAACATAAAGTGATCGGTACACGCCCTGGCGAAAAATTGCATGAGGAAATGATAACGCCAAGTGACAGCCCCAATACGGTGGACCTTGGTCCCTATTTCGCAATTCTTCAAGCCGCTGGCAACGTTCATGACTACCTGCAGCGACGCAGAGCAACGGCTGTCGATCCCGACTTTTTTTATAACTCGGGCAGCAACCCAGATTTCTTATCAATAGAGCAAATCCGCTCACTTATACGAATGCATGTAGATCCACAATTCGAACCGGTTTGAATAATGGACGCACGAACCACAATACCCTATGGCCGACAGAGCATTGACGAAGCTGATATACGTGCAGTGGTCGAGATACTACGCAGCGACTGGCTAACCCAAGGACCAGTAGTGCCCGCATTCGAGCGAGCAGTGGCAGAGCGCTGCGCAGCGGCTCACTCAGTTGCAGTCAACAGTGCAACTTCAGCTCTGCATATTGCTTGTATCGCACTGGACCTAGGACCAGGTGATCTGCTTTGGACGAGTCCTATTACGTTCGTTGCGAGCGCCAACTGTGCTCGCTACTGCGGGGCAGATGTTGACTTCGTGGATATTGACCCGATTACATCGAACCTGAGTGTTGAGCGGCTAGAGGAAAAACTAAGGAAAGCCCGGAGCGATGGTCGCCTTCCCAAAATTGTCGTACCAGTACATTTCAGTGGTCAACCCTGCGATATGGCCGAAATACACGAGTTATCCAAGGAGTATAACTTTCGCGTCATAGAAGATGCGTCGCACGCAATAGGCGCCTATTATCGTGGTGAACCCGTGGGCACTTGCCGCTACAGCGACATCACGATCTTCAGCTTCCATCCAGTGAAAATTATTACTTGCGCCGAAGGAGGTATGGCGCTTACGAATAACTCTCGGCTCGCCGCAAAGATGGAGAGATTACGTAGCCATGGGATTACGCGCGACCCGACGTTAATGACCCACGCGCCAGATGGCCCATGGTACTACCAGCAAATTGAACTTGGATTCAATTATCGCATGACCGAACTGCAGGCTGCACTGGGACTTAGCCAACTCTCGCGGCTGGATCAATTCACCGCCCGTCGCAACGAGCTGGCATTGCGGTACGATACTTTACTGTCCGCTCTGCCGTTGACTCCGCCCGGTCGCATCCCCGAAACGAAGAGCGCCTGGCATTTATACGTAGTGAAATTGCAAACCGACAGCTGCAAAGTGCCCTACCGTCAGGTCTTCGAGCGACTGCTCGAATCGAAAGTGGGAGTGAATTTGCATTATATTCCCGTGCACCTCCAGCCGTATTACCAAAACTTAGGTTTTCATGAGGGTGATTTCCCGCAAGCCGAGCGCCACTACACCCAGGCAATCAGCCTACCGCTCTTCCCGGACCTGACTGAGTCTCAGCAAAATTACATCGTATGCTGCGTAGCAGAGGCGCTTCAATGGATAAAATCGCGATAATACCTGCTCGTGGTGGCAGCAAGCGCATACACAAAAAGAACGTGCTCACTTTCGGTGGCAAGCCAATGATTGCCTACGCGATTGATGCGGCTCGCAGTTCCGGACTATTCGACCACGTGATCGTGTCGACAGACGATACGGAAATTAGCGAAATTGCCAGAGGGCTTGGCGCTGAAACGCCATTCATACGTCCGGCCGATTTATCCGATGACCATACGCCTACTGTAAAAGTAGTTGTTCACGCGATAGAAGCCTGCAGAGCGCTCGGTCTACCTGTGGATATTGCTTGCTGCATTTATCCTTGCGTCCCCTTCATTGAGATTGACGATCTGAAAGCCTCATTTGATCTTCTTTTAACAAGCGATGCGGACTACTGCTTTCCAATTACTGAGTTCCCGTCGGCAGTACAGCGCGCGCTACGTCGAGATGCGAAAGGAAAGATATTCCCACTCTATCCGGAAAACGAATTAGCTCGTACCCAAGATCTCGAATCTGCGTATTTTGATGCTGGCCAGTTCTACTGGGGGAAATGCTCAGCTTGGGGTAACAATCCGCACATTCACTGCAGTGCTGTTGGCTTTCCAATACCAGCGTGGCGCGTGGTTGATATTGACACACCAGATGACTGGAAACGTGCTGAGAAATTGCATCAATCAATGCTTTAAAGAGACTCAAGTCCATGAAAAACTACATAACTATCCAAGAAAACTTTTGGGCTGGTGAATTCGGCACCGATTACATAGAGCGCAATCAGGGTGATCAACTGCTCGCCTCAAATCTGGCTTTTTTTAGTACAGCTCTGCGACAAGTTATACGGCCAGACTCCTGCATAGAGTTCGGCGCCAACATCGGCATGAACCTTAAGGCACTCAAGCTTCTTTATCCATTGCAGGAACAGCACGCAGTTGAGATCAATATGCAAGCTGCCTCACTTCTTAAAGAGGCATTACCCAATGCTGAGGTTTTAAACCAGTCCATCCTTGAATTCGAACCATCACGCACTTGGGATCTAGCTCTAATCAAAGGCGTTCTCATCCACATTAACCCGGATATGCTCCCCGTCGTATATGACAACCTAGTAGCATCTACCGGGCGCTACCTTCTAATAGCGGAGTACTACAATCCGTCCCCGGTCGCCATCACTTACCGCGGCCACTCCGACAGACTTTTTAAACGAGATTTCGCGGGTGATATTCTAGATCGCCATCCAATTATGAAGCTTATTGATTACGGATTCGCCTACCGTCGCGATCCCAATTTTCCACAAGATGACATCAACTGGTTTCTACTAGAAAAACAAAAGTTCTAAATTTATGTTGGTCGCAATCCGAACAGACGCTTCGATAGAACTTGGCAATGGCCATGTGATGCGCTGCCTTACCCTGGCTGTCGAGCTACGTAGGCACGGCGCAAACTGCGTCTTCATCTGTAGGCCACATCAGGGCAATCTGATTAATAAAATTAAGCAGTCTGGGTTTGGCGTGGTTGCGCTACCACAATCGAATTATCAACATTCCGAACTAAAAAACCATAACCCGCAGCTCGGTGCAACATGGGAAATCGATGTTATGCAAACCCTGGCTGCGCTGCCAGAGAAGGTCGACTGGCTGGTTGTCGACCATTATTCAATAGGGGCCGAATGGGAATCTCGCGCTCGCGGTGCCTGCAGTCGCCTAATGGTCATAGATGATCTGGCCAGCCGCCCGCATGATTGCGATCTTTTACTGGACCAAAACCCAGGTCGAAAAAGAGAAGATTACATAGATCTTGTATCACTTAATTGTGAAATCCTAGCTGGCCCCACGTATGCACTTCTGCGCTCCGAATTTGCGTTACATCGTGCGCGCAGCCTTAGCCGTAACCGAAATGATTTGCGCGAAATTCTGATATGTATGGGCGGTGTCGACAAGGACAATATCAGCTCAGAAGTGCTAACTTCACTCGCAAGCTGTACCGCCAATCAAAATGCAAAAATAACCGTCGTGATCGGACCGCACTCGCCATGGATCGCAGAGATCAAAGAAGTTGCTTCGCGTATGCCTCTGCCGACACGTGTTCTCGAAGATGTCGACAACATGGCGGACTTGATGGCACAAAGTGATTTGGCAATTGGCGCAGGAGGAGTTTCCGCACTCGAAAGATGCTGCATGGGCTTGCCTTCAATTATTATTCCTATTGCCGAAAACCAAAGGGTTGGTGCAAACTCACTGGCAGCTGACCACCGTGTCCTGCTCGCCTCCACCGCTCCACCTGGAGCACCGCTTATCTCGGATAATATGTTGGCTTTTCTTAAGGGAGGTGCGCTCGAGAAACTCTCAGCCGCGTGTGCGTCCATCACCGACGGACACGGTTCGGTATCGGTAGCTACCGCAATGATTAAGCAGATCCAAGCGCAGTTACGTCCGATGGAAGAGCATGATCTCGCATTAGTACTCAAATGGCGCAACACACCCTCAATCAGGGAGCATATGCTTAACTCGCATGATATTACGCCTAACGATCATTTGGCGTGGTTCCGCAGCGCAGGCATGGATCCTGATCGACAGTTGCTCATAGCAGAGTGGATGGGATGCCCCATCGGCTTTGTCCAGTTCTCCGGCCTGAGAGAAAAATTACAATCAGAATGGGGTTTTTACGCGGCACCAAATGCACCCAAGGGAAGTGGAACCTTGCTCGGCAGACTAGCGCTCAGACATGCCTTTGATAACCTAATGCTTCCCAAATTACGGGGGCGTGTGCTGCCAGAAAATATAGCCTCGATAAATTTCCATCTTAAATTAGGTTTTCGTCCCAAAGCAACAAACGACGAGCTGGCTTCTTGTGAACCGCTATTGTCATTTGAGTTGCTGCGCGAAGAATGGAAAAATGTGCAAGGAGCTAATCTATGAAGCGTCCAGTATGCATCCGAATCAATGGCCGCTTGATTTCGGAAGATGCACCGCCATACGTTATCGCCGAGATGTCCGCAAACCATAATGGCAGTATCGAAAAAGCATTTAAACTTATTGAGGCTGCTCGTCACGCGGGCGCGGATGCCGTGAAACTACAGACCTACCGCCCTGACACCATCACCATAGATTGCGACAACAAAGAATTCCACATTGAGGGTGGCCTTTGGGATGGCCGTACTTTATTCGACCTTTATCAAGAGGCTCATATGCCTTGGGATTGGCACGCTCCCTTGTTTGATCATGCTCGCAAACTTGACATCACAATCTTCAGTTCGCCATTCGATACGACTGCCGTCGATTTGCTTGAGGATCTAAATGCGCCCGCTTACAAGATCGCATCTTTTGAGGCAATTGATATACCGTTGATCCGTTATGTTGCAGGGACTGGCAAGCCCATGATAATTTCCACTGGCATGGCCAACGAGGATGAAATAGCCGATGCAGTAGAAGCGGCGCGCGACGGGGGTTGCAAAGAGATAGCCATACTGCACTGCGTGAGCGGCTACCCAGCACCCGCCTCCGATTACAATCTACGGACTCTGGCTGATATGCGGCAGCGATTCGGGCTTGTCACTGGCTTGTCCGACCATACCCTTGAGAACAGCACTGCAATTGCTGCTGTCGCACTAGGTGCTTCGATCATCGAAAAGCATTTCACGTTAGATCGCACAGGCGGCGGCCCAGACGACAGTTTTTCAATGGAGCCTGCAGATCTGGCATTACTCTGTCAGTCATCACGTAGCGTCTGGCAGGCGTTAGGAAGAATTGACTATGGTCGTCAATCTAGCGAAAAAGATAATGTTCAGTTCCGTCGATCGCTGTATTTTGTGAAAGACTTAAAAAAAGGCGACATCATCACCCCAGATGCTGTTCGAAGTATTCGACCAGGATTTGGTCTTGCGCCTAAATATAAAGACCGTATTGTTGGCTGTCGCGTCAAATCGGATGTTATCAAAGGTACAGCTGTGCAATTTACCCATGTGGATAGCTGATCCACCGCAAACTGAATTAGCCGAGTTGACCGAATCAGCAGGCTCGTAGGTCTCGTGCGACCAATGTAAGCATGTCTGCCGCCACCTGCCCTTTTTCAGCCATGTAGCAATGGGTTTTGGGGAAAAACGGATAACGATCAGTCCCCAAATGCGGCCACCCCAAGTTTGAACCAAAAATCGCTTTTACTCTAGCGCCTACAGCGCCAGCCATGGAGTTTACTGCTGTAGCAACAGTGACCACCTCATCAAGACACGACATCAACGCAAAAACGCCATCGAGATCATTTTGCAGATTTAAGTCGCTCCAACGAAGAATTTGGATGTTGAATTTTTCTTCGACAGCGAGTATTTCTTCTTCGCATTTACCATATTGCAAATTCACCAATTGGATATCCGGTATGGAAAAAATGTCCTCCCAGGCATCCAACGTGGTGTAGCCAGAATTACGCGTCGGTTCTATGACACCGCTCCTCCAGCAGATACCGATCAATCGCTTTTTCTCGCCACCTGACACGGCCTCTGCAATGCGATTGCGATAGATTTGTGCGCGTTCCGGGTCAACAACAATATAGGGACCCGATCGATCGAAATCCTCGATCTTCTGCCGAAAAATGCCGCATAGCGAACCTACGGG
>JAIXXZ010000015.1 GCA_027490465.1 Oxalobacteraceae bacterium | reverse complement strand
GACAGCTTCCAACTTAAATTCCAGCTTATACCGCGCCCGGTTTGTCTTTCCCATAACACCTCCCATGAACAAGATTATGCATCTCGTTATGGGATCCACTTTCCGGGGGCAAGGTCAAACTGAAAGATTTCAGTTTAATTTGCAAATATTAAAATCATGCGAAAACGAGAGTTATATCAGTGCGTTAATTCCTTCAAATATCAATACCGTGCCGACAAAGCGCACCCAAAGTTGCGCGGTATATCGTAATACCCTCAGGTTGATCGCTCTACTGGTGTCGCTCGGCTTTTCGCCGAGACTTCAAGACACGATTGAATCCTAGTCTAGCCATTCGAGCAGCGAACTCACCGGACTGAACGAACAATCGATGATGGCGATGATATCGTACGCTTAGGAAGTTTGAGCGAAAAATCTCCCCAGCAAATTCCCCCGGTGTGCAATCGGCAAGTTGCGAATATAACAATGACATCCAAGAATCTGAAATATGCAACGCGTATGGAGCCCAAAAAAAGACCTCCGGTTCCTGTTACATTGCCAACACTTGAAAATGGCCATTGCAATTTGTGCGCTTTTACTAGCCCAAAAGTTTTTAATATGTCATTATTTTCAAACTCAAGATCAGCACGATCTTTCAGTACAAATTTACAATGACTGAATCAATTACACGAATTCACCGCAACTGCCCGATCTGCAATCATTCCGAAAGTTTTGATCATGCTGACAACAAGACTGCGTTGTGGCATCTGAAAACATGCAGGCAATGTGGCTTCGTTTTTTTGCAAGATCCTCCGAATTATGACGCTCTAATCCACGATTTTGCATGGGAAAAAACTTATCAGACTGAGTTGAAGCGCCGAACGGCTGCGGAACCAGTGTTGTCTCGCATAAGTCAGATTACTCATTTCCTGCGACATCGCGTTTTCAAGCGAAATAAGCTCGCCCGAATGGTTAGAAAGCATATTCCTAGCGGCCGAGTACTCGACGTTGGATGCGGCTCGGGCGGTCAGTTGACTCGCTGGTTTAATCGAGATTATGAACCATGGGGCATAGAAATCTCGGCTTTTTTGGCAGATAAAGCGAATGCATTGTTCACACAATATGGCGGTCAATGCATTCACAAAGACGCAGTAGGCGGCTTAATGAGCACACCAGATAAATTTTTTGACGGCATCATCATGATGTCTTACCTGGAGCATGAAATTGACGCGAGAGGCGTTTGCGAAGCTTCCTTTCGAAGCCTGAGACCCGGGGGCCGTCTTATCATCAAAGTGCCTAATCACGCCTCCTGGAATCGCCGGATCAGAAATGAAAAATGGTGTGGCTATCGTTTTCCTGATCACGTTAACTACTTTACCCCTCATTCGCTCTCTGTGCTGATTAAAGAAATCGGATTTGAAATTATTCAATTTAATCTAAATGACCGCATGCCCACCAGCGACAACATGTGGATGATTGCTCAAAGACCCAAAGAAATATAATTAATTGGATATTTTAATTTTTTAGAATAAGGCGGCTGTTACATTCATCAAATTTGAGCATTGTCAGCTGCCCTAAAGATAAAAAAGTATGATGCTTCGATCAAGCAGGCTCAATGTTTGATTATTCCTTTGAAAACTGCAAATGATAGAGATGTGCATACGTACCGTTAGCAGCAAGCAGCTCGGCATGAGTACCAATTTCCGTTATGCGACCTTCCTGTAACACGACGATACGATCAGCGTGTTCAATAGTCGACAGTCGGTGTGCGATCACCAGCGTAGTACGCCCCTGCATCAGATGGTCCAAGGCAGACTGCACGGCCCGCTCTGATTCGGTATCAAGAGCCGAGGTTGCCTCGTCAAGTATCAGTATGGGCGCATCTTTGTAGATCGCCCTCGCAATCGCTAGCCGCTGACGTTGGCCACCGGACAGTTGCATACCGTTGTAACCTATCTCTGTGTCATAACCAGCAGAAAGCCCTGCGATCGCATCAGACAGATGCGCGGCCTTCGCCGCAGCCTCTACTTTACGACGATCAGGGCGAGTATCTCCATAGGCAATGTTCGCAGCAACGGTGTCGTCAAACAGTACTACGTTCTGACTTACCATCGCCATCTGGGCACGCAAACTAGAAAGAGCTATTTCACTGAAAGGCTGGCCATCAAGTAAGATGCGCCCTTCTGTGGGTGAATAAAATTCCGGCACCAGATTCACCAAAGTTGTCTTGCCACCACCAGACATACCCACCAACGCAATCGTTTCACCGGGTGCGATTGAGAGTTGAATTCCTGATAGCGCGGGCTCACGGGAGCCAGGATATCTAAACCCGACACCTTCGAAATCCAATCTGCCTTTGGCGCGTTGAGGCAGCATTACACCCCCCTCGCGCTCGGGTGCCGCATCAATAATGCCAAATACCGTAGTGCTCGCAGCAAGGCCGCGCTGAAGCGGACCATTCACAGCTGCCAGATGCTTCAAGGGTGTGAGCGTCATCAACATTGCGGTGATGAAGGATGCGAAGCCGCCCACCGTCATTCCTCCATCGCCAGCCTGCGCCAGCGCGATCACGATGATTACCGACACTGAAAATGAGTTGACGAACTGCGTAATCGGTTCAGTCGTGGCCATGGTGCTCGCCATCTTCAGCATGAAGCTACGCAATCTCTCCGTGCGCTGTTCGAAACGCTTAGCTTCGTAGGACTGACCACCAAAAATTTTGATAACCTGTTGCGCACGCGTCGCCTCCTCAAGGGTCTGCGTTATTTGTGCATTTAGCGCCTGATTTTCGGTGATTAGACGTTTGAGCCGCTTTGCAGTCAAGCGCACGATAAAGGCAATAGCAGGCACCAATAAAATGGTTATAAGTGTCAATTTCCAGTTTAACCAAAACAAATAGCCAAGCAAGCCAATCACTGTCAGGGTGTCTCGGATCAGCACAATCATAACGTTGCGAATCATGTCGATAATCTGATGAACCTCGAGCATCATCGCGTTAATAAGCCTACCCGTTGAATTATCCTTGTAATAGCTGAGCGGCACATCCAGCAGCTGCCTGAACATTTGCTGGCGCAATGTGGCCATCAGACGTCCTGAAACCGAAGACATCATATAGCTGGTCGTGAAAGTGGAAATACCACGGACTACGAAAACACCGATAACGAATACGGGTACCATCCATAACGAAAAACTACGCGTCTCCGAGAACCCCTTGTCCAGCAAGAGCTTCATCATCGCAGCCACCGCGGGCTCGGTCGCTGCGGTGACAATCATGCCACCGAGCGCGAGCATCAGCCTGCCCTTGTAGGGCTTCAGCAGACCGACGATACGTTTGAACGTTTTTGTCAGACCCATCAGTATTCAAACCACACGTTATCGGGACTCAGCCATTCAGACAAACGCGCCCTGAGATTATCGTCAGCGCGAACCCGCCACTCATCCGACAGGCGAAGCTCACCAAGTGCACCATTCTTCATGTACTGCACGACGATGGGGCAGGACGCATCGATTTGCTGGAAGGGTTGAATCAATTCACGCAAACGCGCAGCATCAGCCTGGCCATTCATTGACAGGCGCAATGCCTTCACAAAGCTCGCACGCGTCGCGGCGATATCCATCACCTTGTCGGCTGTAATGCGCAGACCGCCGGAAAAGCGATCTTCTGACACTTTGCCCTGAACAGCGAGAAACTCATCTTCTCTAAACAGCGCACGATTCGCTTCGTAGGTCTCGCTGTAAACGGTTACTTCCACTTGCGCACTGCCATCATCGAGTGTGACGATCATCATTCGGCCACGCTGTGTCATTTGAGAGCGCAGCGCAGAAATAATACCCGCCATCAGACGTGGCTCGCGCGAGGGTGCAAGGTCGGACAAGCGCGTACGGATGAATTTTCTGACTTCATCTGCATACGCATGGAATAAATGACCCGACAGATAAAAACCCAGCGCAGCTTTTTCTTCGGTGAGTTTTTGCTTGTCATTCCAGGGCGGTACTTTGACGTAATCCGGCGCATCATCAAAACCACTGTCAGCGCTTTCAAACAAACTGACCTGATTCGCTGCGGCCTCAGCCTGCTCTGCGCAATCCATAGCCAGACCGACCGAAGCCAGCAAGATGCCGCGATTGACGCCCAGCGAATCGAAAGCACCAGCACGAATCAGAGATTCTATGGTTCGACGATTGATCTGCCGCTTGTCGACGCGTTTAACGAAATCAAACAAGTCGGTAAAGGGCTGGCCCTGACGCGCAGCGATGATGGCTTCAATGGCATTTTGTCCGGTGCCTTTGATAGCGCCGAGACCATAACGAATCCTCGTTGACTTCTGTCCCGGCTCCGCTTCAGGCACAGGTGTGAAGCGGTAGACCGATAAATTGATATCGGGTGGCAGCAGCGTGAGCCCGCAGTTCACGGTGGCGTCTTCAACCAGTATCTTGATCTTGTCGGTGTCATCCATCGCCAGCGACAAGTTGGCTGCCATGAAAGCGGACGTATGATGCGTCTTCAGATAAGCAGTGTGATACGACAGCAAAGCATATGCAGCGGCATGTGACTTGTTGAAGCCATAGCCGGCAAACTTTTCCATCAAATCGAAAATTTCGTCGGCCTTTTGCTCAGTCAGACCATTTTTAGCCGCACCGTCTCGGAAAATCTGGCGATGCTGTGCCATCTCTTCGGGCTTTTTCTTGCCCATCGCACGACGCAACAAGTCAGCGCCACCCAAGGAATAACCGCCAATCACCTGCGCCATCTGCATCACCTGCTCCTGATAGACCATGATGCCGTAGGTCTCGGACAGAATGTCTTCAGTGCGCGGATCGGGATAGTCGAATCGCTCGCCATGCTTGCGGCGGCAGAAGTCAGGTATCAGGTCCATGGGACCCGGACGATACAAAGCCACCAGTGCGATGATGTCTTCGAAACGATCAGGGCGCGCGTCTTTCAGCATGCCTTGCATGCCGCGACTTTCAAGCTGGAACACGGCGACGGTCTTGGCCTGCGTCAGTAGCTGATAGGTAGGACGATCATTCAGTGGAACGCGCTCGAGACTGAATTCAGCCATCGCCGGATCAAGCTGGCGTATGTAATTCACCGCACGATCAAGAATGGTCAGCGTCGTCAGGCCCAAAAAGTCGAACTTCACCAAGCCCATCGCCTCGACATCATCTTTATCGAACTGCGACACCACACCACCGTCGGCGCCCTGAGTATAGAGCGGACAAAAATCTGTCAGCTTGCCCGGTGCAATCAGCACACCACCCGCATGCATGCCGACATTGCGTGCAATGCCTTCGACTTGCTGCGCGAGCTCAAGCAACTGACGCACTTCTTCTTCGTTATCGCGGCGTTCTTTGAGTAGTGGTTCTTCTTCCAGCGCATCTGCAATTGTGACGAGCTTGCCGGGCTTGAAGGGAATCAGTTTGGAAATCGCATCGCAAAAGTTGTAGCCAAAATCAAGCACACGTCCGACATCACGCACCGCCCCTTTAGCGGCCATGGTGCCGAAGGTAGCGATCTGCGATACGGCCTCTTTGCCGTAGCGTTCCTTCACATACTGAATCACACGGTCACGCCCTTCCTGACAGAAGTCGATGTCGAAGTCAGGCATGGAGACGCGATCCGGATTTAGGAAGCGCTCGAACAACAGGTTGTATTCCAGCGGATCCAGATCCGTAATCGACAAGGCATACGCCACCAGCGAGCCGGCGCCTGATCCACGACCTGGGCCTACGGGTACGCCGTTATGCTTGGCCCACTGAATAAAGTCAGCGACGATCAGAAAGTAGCCCGGGAAGCCCATCGCGATGATGGTGTCGGTTTCGAATTTCAGTCGCGACACATAGCGTTCACGCACTTGTTCGCGTTGCGCAGGATCCGGATAGAGCTGTTCCAAACGTTGCTCAAGACCCGCCTCTGCCTGCGCTACCAGAAAATCGCCAATGCTCATGCCCTCAGGCGTCGGGAAGTCAGGCAATTGGGCCTTACCCAGTTCCAGTGTGAGATTGCAGCGCTGCGCGATGATGGCGCTATTTTGTAACGCAGCAGGCAGATCGGCAAATAACTCAGCCATCTCCGCTTGCGTCTTGAAATACTGCTCGGGTGTGAAACGTTTGGGTCGTCGTGTATTGGCGAGAATCTCGCCTTCGGCGATACAGGTACGCGCTTCATGTGCGGTGAATTCTTTTTTGTGCAGGAATTGCACTGGATGCGTGGCGACCACGGGCAGTCGAAGCTTGGCTGCCAATTGCGTGGACTGCCGCAGCAGGTTTTCCAAAGCAGGATTACCGTTACGCTGCACTTCAATGTAAAAGTGACCGGGGAAAATCTTCGCCCAGCGCGTGGCGCAACGTTCCGCCAGCGCGGCATTGCCATTCTCGAGCGCGCTGCCAATATCGCCCGCCTGAAAGCCTGAGAGCGCGATCAATCCACCAGCAGGCTGCAAGACCTCGAGCCAGTCGATACGCACTTCAGCGCGACCACGGTGAGCATTACTGAGCGATGCGCGCGCCAGCAATTCGCACAACTGCAAATAGCCTGTACGATTCTTTGCCAGCAGCAGCAAG
>JAIXXZ010000055.1 GCA_027490465.1 Oxalobacteraceae bacterium | reverse complement strand
TCCAGCAGCAGCGGTGTGGGCGGCGCGCTTCTGGATCGGGAAGCCAGCGTGAGATTGAACTCGGTGAAATATGGCACGCTGATACTGGGTCGCGCACCTACTCTGCAAAACGATCTGAGCAGCGCATTCGATGCACGCGCCAACTGGAACTTCGGCGGACTAAAACCGATAGGTCGTTATGCTGGATTTCATAGCGCATCGGGGGTCAATCGTGCCGACAAGCTGGTACGCTATACCTCACCGGTGTTTGAAGGTTTTAGCGCCGACATCGCAGTTTCATTGGGTGGTGCACCAGGCTTTGAGGAATACGGAACGAGCACGCATCTTGGCGGACGATACAAACAGGGTAATTTCGAAGCCGGCTACAACCACATCGAAGCTCGACTTGGCGGCACCAGTCAAAAAGAAGTGAACAACCGCGTCGATTTTTTTGCGATGAAGTACAGCTGGGATCAGCTGACACTGAATGCCGGCTATGTGATCACGCGCAATCCTTGGGGAACTTCAGGCACTTTTGATACCAGCAAAACTGCCGGTAAAGTCGATGCCGATACCTGGTTCGCTGGCGCGCTGTATCGGTTCACGCCTCAAATTAGCTGGAATGGTGGCTGGTATCAGGTCCGAGATAAAACGCTGCAGACCAGCAGCAACCAGAACAATGATGTGCGCATGCTAGCGACTGGCCTGACCTGGACGCCCTACAAAGAATGGGATCTCTTCGTGGATTACGCGCAATCCATGCGTGAAAGTGGCGCTACGGGTGCTTTTACAATCTATGACAAATGGGTGCCCGACACCTCGGTCGGTGGTGTCTCAGGTGGCTACTCGGAGAGCAAGCGCAATCAATCCGGCATTTCTATTGGTGCCCAATACAAATTCTGAACACGATCATGAATTCTCTTCAAATCACTATCGCCACCCTCACTTTGATTGTCTCGACACTGACTTCAGCAGCTGAGGTCAAGGTGGCCGTCGCAGCCAATTTTGCGCAAACCCTGAAAGAAATCGGCACGGTGTTTGAAAAAGATACCGGACACAAGCTCGCCATCACACAAGGATCCACCGGCAAGCTTTATGCCCAAATCAGCCAGGGTGCACCCTTCGAGGTATTCCTGTCAGCCGACGACGAGACGCCAGAAAAACTGGTCACCGAAGGCAAGGCGATCAACGGTACCCGATTCACTTACGCGATTGGACGACTGGCGCTTTGGTCACCCAAGCCTGATCTGGTCGATGAGGGCGGACAGGTACTCAAAACCGATAAATTCCGTTTTCTGGCGATTGCCAACGCACGTGTCGCGCCCTATGGTCGCGCTGCCGTGCAGGTCATGCAAAAGCTGGGTGTACTCGCCAGTATCGAGCCGCGTGTGGTGCAAGGCGAGAGCATCACGCAAACTTTTCAATTCGTCTCAACTGGTAACGCGCAACTGGGATTTGTGGCACTCTCGCAGATCAGCGAAAACGGCAAGATAAAATCTGGCTCCGCCTGGATCGTCCCTGAAAACATGCATGAACAACTGCGACAGGATGCGGTGCTGTTAAACCCCGGCAAAGATTCGGCTGCGGCGACTGCCTTGCTGAATTTTCTGAAGTCGGACAAGGCGAAAAAAATCATAGCGTCACACGGCTATCAATTTTGACAATGACAAACACGCATGTGGATACTTGAACCGGAAGTCTGGCAAGCCATCTGGCTGACGCTTGAGCTGTCGGCCATCGTCACTCTGATATTGCTCATCGCAGGGACACCCATCGCGTGGTGGCTCTCACGGACCAGCAGCGCATGGAAAGCGCCGATCGCCGCCGTGGTTGCGCTGCCGCTGGTACTACCGCCGACGGTACTGGGTTTTTATCTGCTGGTAGCGATGGGACCGGAAGGCCCTGTCGGTCGTATCACACACATGCTCGGTATCGGACAACTGCCCTTCACGTTTCCCGGACTGGTGATTGCTTCCGTTTTTTACTCTTTGCCCTTCATGGTACAGCCGCTGCAAAACGCCTTTGAAGCGATGGGCCGCCGACCACTGGAAGTGGCAGCCACCTTGCGCGCCTCGCCGCTGGATGCCTTCTTTACCGTCGCAGTACCGATGGCGCTGCCGGGATTTTTGACAGCCTGTGTAATGACCTTCGCGCACACGGTAGGCGAGTTTGGTGTGGTACTCATGATAGGCGGTAATCTCGCCGGCGAAACCCGCGTGGCCTCGGTGCAGATTTATGACTACGTTGAAGCCATGCAGTATCCACAGGCGCATGGATTGGCAGCGATTATGGTGGCCTTCTCTTTCATCGTCCTGCTGCTGCTGCAGATCTGGCGACCCGTCACACGCAAGGGAGTCTGAGTTGAACAGCATTCAGGCGCGTTTCAAAATCGACTGGCCGGGGTTTTCACTGGATGTCGATCTTTCACTCCCCGGTCGCGGCGTCACCGCCTTGTTCGGTCCTTCCGGCTGCGGCAAAACCACCCTGCTGCGCAGCATCGCAGGGCTTGAGCGCCCACCCAAAGGCGAGCTAAGGGTCAATGGCGACATCTGGCAGGACGACGGCATTTGGGTGCCGACCCATTGTCGACCGCTGGCGTATGTATTTCAGGAATCCAGTTTGTTCCCTCACTTGAGCGTGATGGGTAATCTGCAATACGGCAGACAGCGTTCGTCACAAGCAGCGACCTTCGATCTCTCGCAGGTGATCGAACTACTGGGCATTGAAGCTCTGTTGGCACGCAAACCAGATGCACTCTCCGGTGGTGAACGGCAGCGGGTGGC